>NZ_JACNDD010000085.1:0-28934 GCF_017351395.1 Pseudomonas sp. FW305-28 | reverse complement strand
TGCCACAGCAGCCAGGCCGCGACGGCGCCCAGCAGCAGGCCGGCGGCCCACTTGAGCAGGCGCAGCGGCGAAGTCTTCACCGGGGGCGGATCGATGGGAAGTCTGGCGGTCATGATCAGCCCTGGCTCGGTTTGCCGGTCACGAGACCGACCTGGGACAGTTCCAGGCGCCGCAACAGATCCAGCACTTCAATGACTTTCTGGTACTGCACCGTCGCATCGCCGCGCACGATCACCGGGAAGTCCGGGCTCTGCGCCTTTTCGATGCGCAGGCGCTCTTCCAGCTCGGCCAGGGTCACCGGATAGGCATCGAGGAACACCTGCCCGCCATCGTTCACCGAAATCGCCTTGGTCTTGGCCTCGGACAACGACACCGAGGCACTGGCCTTGGGCAGGTTGATCTGGATACCTGACACCTGGGCCGTGGCCGTGAGGATGAACATCACCAGCACCACCATGAGCACATCCACCAGCGGCGTGATGTTGATGCTGTCGACCGCTGCATCATCGTCGTCATCGTGTGAAGCGTTTACGCTAGCCATGGCGATTCCCTCAGGCCGGTACGGACGATTGGACGTGATGACCGCGACGAGGGGCCGCTTCACCGGACTGGCCTTCGCCGTGCATCTCCGCCAGGCGCGTGATGAACTCGTCGACAAAGACCCGCATGTCGGCGCTGACTTCCTTGTTACGGGTGATCAGGCGGTTGTAGCCAAACAACGCCGGGATCGCGACGAACAGGCCCATGGCAGTGGCGAGCAATGCCGCGGCCATGCCCGGGGCGATAGCGTTGATGTTCACATCGCCGGCCATGGCCGTGCCGAGGAACACCACCATGATCCCCAGCACAGTGCCGAGCAGGCCGATGTACGGCCCGCCGGCGATGGCGTTGGACAGGGTCGAGAGCTTCGAACTCAGCGCTTGGTTCTCGCGGGTGCGCACGCCGTCCATCGAGCAACGAATCGCTTCGATGGTGGCCGCCGACACCGACGAGGTGTCAGCACCCTGTTCACGGCGGGTGCGGATTTCCTTGACGGCCACCAAGTACAAGCGCCACAGCGATGAATGTTGCAGGCGCTGGGCGAGGTCCTGGTCGTCGGCGAACATTTCCAGGCGCGTGCCGATCTTGGCGAACTGCTCGCGGAAAACTTCGTTGGCGGCACTGAGGCGACTGACCATGCGGTTCTTGCGGATCATGATGATCCACGACTGGAACATCATCAGCACCAGCACCCCGATGATCACCCAAGCGTCGAGCGGCACGGCGTTGAGCAGGAATCCCAGGCTGCCGAAACCGAAGCCGGATTGTTCTTCATCGACGCCGTAGGCCACCAGTTTCGATTCGGCGCCCTGGGCATTGGCGTCGGCCAACAGCAACGGCGCCGGGCGAGCCACCTTGGACAGGCGCGCTTCGTCCATGGCGCCGCTGAAAGGCGCGAAGGCTCCGGCGGAGACATCGGCACCCAGGGCGATCGGCGAATTGAACGCCGGCATCGCCACCGCCAGGCTCGCGGTCTCACGCCCGTTGACGTACAACACGACCCGGTCGCCCGAGGCGGTCAACGCCAGGTGCTGCCACTGACCGGGGTTCAGCGGCTGGGTCGAGACCGCGCGCTGGTCATTGATCGCCACGAACGGCACACCCTGGTTGACCCCAACCAACAGGCTGGTGGCGGCTTCGCGACGGACCAGGATCACTTGTTCGCCACTGGCCTGGTCCTGGCGCAGCCAGGTGCTGAAGGTGAACGCCGCACCGGCACTGTGTTGCAACGACGGACTGGCCGGCAACAACAACGGCTGGCCGTTGAACTGCAAGGCCCGCCCGATCACTCCGTCGATACTCACGCCGGTCGCGCCCTGGGCATTGTTGCCGTAGGCCGTGGTATCCCGGGGCGGTACGCCGGTGGCGCCGTCGAAGTGGTACAGGGCGGTGTAGTCCGGGTCGAAGGTCAACTGGCCGCTGCTCGTGGCCGGCGCCTTCTGGTTGCCGTAATACATCCACACGTCCTGGCGCTGACCGCCCTCCACGCTTGGCACGTCGACCCAGATCAGCGCCATGCCCATCAGCGGGTCGAAGCTTTCGATCTGGTGATTGAGCACGGTCTTGTCGTCGGCACTGACGAAACGCAAGTCCGAGCCGTCGTCCTTGACCCCGTCGAAGGTGAAGTTGCCGGTGTGCAAGCGCACCAGCAACGCGGTGCGGCCCAAGGCCTGGGCGATGGCGGCGCCCTGGGGCGTGGTGTCCACCGAAATCTGTTTGCGATAGTGCCAGTCGTCCTGCCACCAGGCGTTGGCGGTCGCCGGAAGCACCAGCCCCAGGCAGATCAACAGGGATAACAATAAGCGTTGCATGGACATGACTCCTGGGTTCAAAACGTCGCTTGCAGGTTGAAGTGCAGGCGCGATTCCTGTTTCGAGGTGTTCGGCCCTTCGAGCAGCGGATAGCCCCAGTCGAGGCTGCCGGACAGCCATTTGCTCAGGCTCGCACGGGTGCCGAGGCCGACGCTGGCGAGGCTGTAGTCGGCTTCCTGGTCGGGCAGTTCGTCACGCAAATACAGCTGCGCGCCTTCGGCGAAGGCATAGAAGCGCCACTCCTGGACATAACTGCCGAGGAACTTGGCCAGGGACGGGGTACGCAGTTCCTGGGACAGCAGGTAGCCGTCATCGCCGGTGCGCTCGGCAGCCAGATAGCCGCGCACCGAGGTGGCGCCACCGGCGGAGAATTGCTCGTTGGAAACCAGCGGCCCGGAGGCCAGTTGGAAGGCGGCCTTGGAGGCGGTCTGCCAGTCGTTGCCGAAGGTGAAGGTGTAATTGCCGTCGCCCTTGAGCACCGCGAAGCTGGGGCTGGCGCGATAGCGCTTGTAGTCGAACGCTTCGTCGGAGCTGCCATAGCCCAGCAGGCTCCGGGTCCCCCCCACCAGGCTCAGGCCGAGGCCCAACTGGCTGTTTTCGGTGTAGCGGAAACCGTTATAGGCGAAGGTGAACGGCGCGTACTTGAGCGGCGCCTTGTCGCTGGCACCGCCCAGGTTCAGCTCTTCCTCGAAGTCCTTGAAATCCACCCCGACCGAAAAGCTGTTGGCCCATGCCCCCGTGGACGGCAGGCTGTAGATCGCCGACACCCCGTAGGAATGCCCTTTGCCCAACACGTTACTGCCGCCGACGGTCGCCACGTTGCTGTCGGATTGGTACCCCGAGAACTGCACACTCCAGCGTTCGCTCAGCGGCGCGGTGTAGGAACCCGACCAGACCTTGGCGTTTTCGGTGTCCTGGGGCGCGGTGAAGAAAGTCAGCGAAACGCTGTGGCCCAGTTGCCAGAGGTTGTTGTAGCCCAGGCTGGCGACCGTGCGCAGCTTTTCGGTGTCGGCACTGTAGTCGTTGTTCAGCCCCAGGCTGGCCTGCCAGGGGTTCTGGTCTTCGACTTGCAAATCCACGTCCATGGTCCCGGGGCGTTGGCCTTCGCGCACCAGCGGCATGACCTGGCGTCCCGGGGTCTTGTTCAACTGCGCCAGCTCTGCCTGGACCCGGGCGAAATCGGGTACCTCGCCTTCCTTCAGCGCCGGCACGTCGTCACGGATTTCAACGGGCGAATAGTGCTTGGCCCCTACCACGCGCACCCGACCGATCTTGGTTTCGCTGACCTGCAGGTAGACGATGCCGTCTTCGACTTTCTGCTCTGGCAGCTCGACGAATACCGATTGATAACCGCGGGCCTGATAGACTTTTTGCAAGGCTTCCCGGGCGCCTTCGATGTCGCTCAAGGCCTTTTGCGGCCCCAGGAACGGGTACACCGCTTCCTCGATGGCCCGGGCATCGAGCACGGTGTTGCCGCGCACGAAATACTCGTTCACATCCACCAGGCGCGTCGGCGCCGCGTCGGCCTGCTGCCCGCCTTCGGTGGCAAAGGTCGACGGCCCCCCGACCGCCAGCAGCAGCCAGCCCCACAGCGCCGGCCGCGATTTGAAGAAATGCTCCACACCACCCCCTGAATTCAAAGTACGCCTCAATTGCTTATGGTCGATGTCGTGGCGTGCCGGGCCAGCCAGGTGTGCAGCAGCGCGAAGTTCAAGGAGAACTCCGGCATTTGCAGCAAGGCGCCACAGAACACTTCACCGATGATTTTCTCGATGAGCCGCACCGCCCGCGCATCGCCCAGCAGCGTGGCGAGGTCTTTACTCAGGACGTTGAAGCTCCAGACCTTCTGGTTCAGGTCCAGGCCGACGAACCAGCGGAACAGCAGGTTGTAATTGAGTTGTTCGTAGAGTTGCTGCTCGCTGGGCACCGAATAGAGCAGTTGCAGCAGGAGGATGTGCATGGCGGTTTGCGGTGCGATCAGCATCTGGGCACTGGCGTTGAGGCCCTGCAGCACATCGCGATGGTCATCCAGCAGGTCGTCGATCTGCGGACGCAGCAAGACCAGTGAATGGCCTTGCGGAATGTAGCTGGACACCTCCTTGAGCGCGCCCTGCCAGTCATCCTGGGAAACGATCCAGACCCACGGCGCGCCGTAGCGATACACCGAAACCGGCTGCTTGCGCGCCGCCTCGACGATCTTCGACAGCCGTTGGTCAAGCTCCTGCATGCCCACTTTCGAATAACGTTCCATAGTCCCCATCGCCTCACTCCCGGCTTCGCGCCCCGGCTCCAAACGACCTGAAAGGTCCCCTCGAACACGTCACACAGGCATGACGGGAATGGCGATGTGCTACCGAACTTTTGTCATGAAAGCTTCATTTTGGAGAGTAAGGAGGGCGTACGCTTTTTGTGGGAGCGAGCTTGCTCGCGATAGCAGTGGATCAGTTGGCGGTGATGCCAGCTGGGCAGCCGTCATCGCGAGCAAGCTCGCTCCCACAAGGGTTCTCGGGTGGAGACAGGGTTTGCGTCCACCCCCATTTCAGTGTGGGAGCCGAGCTTGCTCGCGATGGCGGTGGGTCTGTTGGCGATGATGTCGGCTGGGCAGCCGTCATCGCGAGCAAGCTCGGCTCCCACAGAGGTGCTCGGGTGGAGACAGGGTTTGCGTCCACTACCCATTCCAGTGTGGGAGCGAGCTTGCTCGCGATGGCGGTGGGTCTGTTGGCGGTGATGTCGGCTGGGCAGCCGTCATCGCGAGCAAGCTCGGCTCCCACAGAGGTGCTCGGGTGGAGACAGGGTTTGCGTCCACCACTCATTCCAGTGTGGGAGCTCGGGTGTTGGCGAGAAAGCCTGTGCCTTTACTGGTGCTGCACCTGCACCATCGAGCTCACCTGCACCCGCGCCTGCATCTGTTCCGCCCCGCCACCCCGGCGCATGCCGCGTACCGGGCAGGCGTCGAGGTAGTCCAGGCCGATCGCCAGTTTCAGGTGGCGATCGGGAAGGGTCAGGCGGTTGGTCACGTCGAAGCTGTACCAGCCATCGTCCAGCCAGGCTTCGGCCCAGGCGTGGCTTGCCAGGTGGCTTTCATCTTCGGTGCACAGATAGCCGGAAACATAGCGCGCTGGAATACCCAGGCTGCGCGCGCAGGCCAGGAAGGCGTGGGTATGGTCCTGGCAAACCCCCGTTCCACCGGCAAACGCCTCGGCGGCGGTGCTGTTGACCGCGGTCGTGCCGGGGCTGTAGGGCATCCGCGCCGCCAGGCCGTTCATCAGGTCGGTCAAGGCCGACCGATCGCGTCGGCCGGCACATTGTTCGAGCGCGAAGGCGCTGAGGTTCTCATCCGCCTGGGTGAGGCGGCTGGTGCGCAGAAACGGCAGCGGTGACTGAGTGTCCGGTTCCATCGCGATGGACTGATGGATTTCCACCTCGCCATACGCCGTCAGCACCAAGGCACCGTGGGGCTCGTCCATGGTCATCACGTGGAGGATGTTGCCATAGGGGTCAATCTGGCTGCGCACCAGTCTCGGCAGTTCCAGATGCCATTGCAAGATGCGCTGGCGCTGGGTGTCCCGGGGCGTCAGGCGCAGGAACTGGATGCTGGTGCAGACTTCATCGGCGTAGCTGTAAGTCGTGTCGTGGCGTATGGACAGTTTCATACGACCTCCAGGTAAGACTCATGGACGGTCTGGCCCAAGTGGCGGATCTGACCAATCAGGTCGGTCAACCATTGGTGCAAGCCCGACGCCAGGATTTCGTCGATTCCGGAATAGCGCAGGCGCGCATTCAGCTCGGCGGCCAGGCGTTGCGCCGGCCGGCCGTTGTTGCCCGGCAAGCTGGCGAGGATATGGTCCAGTTCCTCGATACACGCATGCAGCGAGCGTGGGACGTCGGCCCGCAACAGCAACATCTCGGACACCTGTTCGGCATTGGGCGCGTTGCGGTAGATCTCGTTGAACGCCTCGAACGAAGACAGCGCGCGCAACAAGGCACTCCACTGGTAATAGCCACGGGCCGAGTTGTCGCTGACCTCTTCCGATTCCTCGCCGAACATTTCATAGCGCGCATCCAGCAGGCGCAGGGTGTTGTCGGCCCGTTCGATAAAGGTCCCCAGGCGGATGAAACAGTAGGCATCGTTGCGCATGATGGTGCCCGATGTCGCGCCGCGGAACAGGTGCGAACGCTCCTTGACCCACTCACAGAAATGGCTGATGCCGTAGCGCCCCAGGCCATTGCTGGCGATGTTGCGCATTTCCAGCCAGGTGGCGTTGATGTTTTCCCACATGTCGGCGGTGATGCGCCCGCGCACGGCATGGGCATTGGTCCGCGCAGCTCGCAGGCAGCTATAGATACTGCCGGGGTTGGTTTCGTCCAAGGCGAAGAAATGCAGCATGCGCTCGGTGTTGAGCGCGTCATAACGGGCGTTGTAGTCGTCCAGCGTACCGGCCGCCAGCAGCGACATCGCCAGCTCGGCATGGCCATCGCTGCGTCCGGCCTGAGGCATCAGCGACAGCGAATAGCTGACTTCGAGCATGCGCGCCAGGTTCTCGGCGCGCTCCAGGTAGCGGGACATCCAATAGAGGTCCGAAGCAGTTCTTGAAAGCATGTCTTAGTCCTCCACTACCCAAGTGTCTTTGGTGCCGCCGCCCTGGGACGAGTTCACCACCAGCGAGCCTTCGCGCAGCGCCACGCGGGTCAGCCCGCCGGGTACCAGGCGGGTTTCCTTGCCCGACAGCACGAACGGACGCAGGTCGATATGGCGCGGCGCGATGCCGCTCTCGACAAAGGTCGGGCACGTGGACAGGCTCAAGGTCGGCTGGGCGATATAGGCTTCGGGACGGGCCTTGAGGCGCGCGCGGAAATCTTCGATCTCCGCCGCGCTGGCGGCCGGCCCGACCAACATGCCGTAGCCGCCGGAGCCCTGGGTTTCCTTGACCACCAGATCCGGCAGGTTGGCCAGCACATGGGACAGGTCCTGGGGCTTGCGGCACTGCCAGGTGGGCACGTTCTTCAGGATCGGCTCTTCGGTGAGGTAGAAGCGGATCATTTCGTCGACATAAGGGTAGATCGACTTGTCGTCGGCCACGCCTGTGCCGACCGCGTTCGCCAGCACTACGTTGCCCGCACGGTAAACAGCGATCAGCCCGGGCACGCCCAGCATCGAATCGGGGTTGAACGACAGCGGGTCGAGGTAGGCGTCGTCAAGGCGACGGTAAATCACGTCCACCTGTCGAGGCCCGGCGGTGGTGCGCATGTACACGTGGTCGTCCCGCACGAACAGATCGGCCCCCTCCACCAGCTCCACGCCCATTTCACGGGCCAGGAAGGCGTGTTCGAAATAGGCACTGTTGAAGCGTCCCGGCGTCAGCACCACGGCGGTGGGGTTTTCCAGGGGGCTTGAGCTCTTGAGGGTGTCGAGCAGCAGGTTCGGGTAATGATCGATGGGGGCCACGCGCTGGGCGGCGAAGAGCTCGGGGAACAGGCGCATCATCATCTTGCGGTCTTCGAGCATGTAACTCACGCCGCTGGGCGTGCGCAGGTTGTCTTCCAGCACGTAATAGCTGCCGTCACCGTCGCGAACCAGGTCGACACCGGCGATATGGGCGTAGATGCCGCGGTGCAGGTTCAGGCCCTGCATCGCGATCTGGTAGCCCTCGTTGGCGAGCACCTGCTCGGGCGGGATGATCCCTTCCTTGAGGATATGCTGCCCATGGTAGATGTCGGCCAGGAACATGTTCAGGGCCTGGACCCGCTGGATGCAACCACGCTCGACCATCTGCCATTCACTGGCCTTGATGCTGCGGGGAATGATATCGAAGGGGATCAGGCGCTCGGTGCCCTGCTCGTCCCCGTAGAGGGTGAAGGTGATGCCAGCCCGATGGAACAGCAGGTCGGCTTCGCGGCGGCGTTGCTCCAGCAGTTCAAGCGGGGTGTCCGCCAGCCAGCGCGAGAAGGCTTGGTAATGCGGGCGGCAGTCACCCTTTGCGTCATACATTTCATTAAAAAAAGCGTGGGGCATAGCCAACTCCCAGCCGCGTTCTACACGGCATTTCTTATCACTTCGTCATTCCGACGGTTCGGCCTTGCCTTGCTTTAAACCCTGCTTGATTGCGTACGGTCCTGGAATTGCCCTCTGTTGCTCTTGATGGATGGCGTGTCCTGGCCTGAAAGGCCGGGTTTTCAATACTTAGCAAAGGGTGTGCCTAAGCGTGACGGTGTCACGTACTGGATAGAAGAAGTATTGCAAAACCGCAAAAAGGCGAAATTATTTTTCGATCTGGCGACATTAACGACCATAAATGCGGGCGCCCTTTCTCTCGAACGGGGCTTGAAAGGCTCTTGAGGGGGTGGAAGGAGACAGCCGTGCCCCACAAGAGGGAAGTTTTTACTCATTCATCCACGGCTAACCCTTCACGCGCCGCACTCAACCCCAAGCAGTGAAAACCTGAACGCACTGCAACGTTGCAGGAAAATGCACGGATTCATACCGTCGCCCCAGCTTGAAGCAGCACGGCCGTTCACCTTAAGTCAATGCGCCCTCGACACTGGCGACGATCATCTCCAGGTCTGTGGGCAGGTAACCTCGCTTGACCACCAGGTTTTCCTCTCGGCCTCGCGCCCTCCAAGTAGGCAGTTCAGCCACCGGGATGCGCTGGTAGAGAAGATTGGTATTGGTCGCCCCGGTCCATTTGGTCGTTCGCGCGATCTGTTCATTGCCGGCGTTTTCGATGAATCGAGTGCGCATGCCCAGCAAAGCCGCGGCATCCATCGCACCGCTGCGCATGCCCAGGTGCACCAGTTTGCAATTCCATTCGGCACTTTTCATGCGCAGGAAAATGGCATATTCGGCAGCACGGTTCGGCCCGATTATTTTCTGGTTGGGGTTGCCGTTGTCCAACTTCCAATACTCCCCCCAGACCTGAAGATTGGCTCGGGACACGGGACCGTCAGCCTGGTCGAGTTGCCCCAGGTGGGTCGTCAGCTTCTCGTTGAGGTCCCGGTTGGTCCTCGGGCGTCCGACCACGATGACGTTACAACCTTTTTTCAACAGCCGGTGACACACCTGCCCCAACCCCGTCCAACTGTCGTCCAACTCGGGATGGGCGCCGCCGTCCTTGCCGCTGAAGCGGGTCCAGACAATGACGTAGCTCTGGCCCTTGACCACCCCTTTGAGCGCCAGGAACTTGTCGAGGCGATACGCCCAGTAGCGATTGGTATTGGGATCGACATTGTCCCACTTGGCGATGCTGCCCTTGCCGTCGCCACTGAGCACCGACGCTGCGACATCGGTGGTGGCGCCGCCCACGGGGCACAGTTTTGCGCCGTTGGCGACGCCGGCCAGGAATCCCAGTACCGCGTCGGTGAAGGGTGGCAGCGCACTTTTATTGATCCTGGCGTCGACCACCAGGCGACACGTCTCGCAGGCAGCCTTGGCATCGGTGACCAACACCGGCAACAACCGAGCGGCCTTTACCCCACAGGAAGTGCCATAGAACTTGACCAGCCGCTTGGCCGCCGCCTCGTCAGCGGCCGCGTAGAGCAAGATCAGTCGTGAGCTGAGGTCATGGCGCAATGCGGCGCCGACAGCGAACTGATCACCCGACATGTACGCGCCCTGGTAGTAATAAGTGCACTTCTGGCCGACGAATTGCGCCGGTGTGTTTTTCCGCGCATCGGTGAACAGCGAGCCACCTGTGGCATTCGCCTCGTCCAGCATGTCCTGGTACTTGCGTTTGTCCTGGTCCCGCAAATAAAGCGCCAGGGCATCCAGACACTGGTTGATGCTTTGATTGGCCTCGACCAATGGAGGGGGCCCCACCCGCCACTTGAGGGGAAAGGCTTGAGTGGGCTGCGACAGCGCCTGCACGGCCGCCTCGGTCGTCGGAAAGCAAACCTCCAGATCGCTCCCCAGGAAGCGCTTGATAAGGGCTTCGTGGGGTTTGAGCATCACGTAAGTTTGGCCCATCAACGACCAGGCTGAGATTGAGTTATCGGCGACTTTGAAGGGCATCCTTCCTCCCCCGGGACACGTTGCAGGGTTATCCGAAAACAAACGGGTGTCCGCGCACCAAGCGTAGACCAATTCCCCTTGGGGTCGCGGGCAAGCTGCCTTCGGTCGCCTCCCGAGCACAAACTCGCCGTGGGGATTTGCGCCATCAGTATTATGGTATACCATCATACGCACAGACACTCTTACCCTCACAACGGAGCAGCTCATGAGTTTCGAAATTCGTAAGATCGTCAGCTATGTCGAAGAAACCTTTATCGAAGGCGGCAAGGCTGCGGACAAGCCTGTGACCATGGTCGGGCTGGCGGTCGTGATGAAAAATCCCTGGCTGGGTCGCGGTTTCGTCGAAGACCTGAAACCGGAAATCCGCGCCAACTGCTCCGACCTCGGCGCACTGATGGTCGAGCGCCTGGTGGGTATCATCGGCGGCGCCGAGAAGATCCAAGCCTACGGCAAGGCCGCGGTGGTCGGTGCCGATGGCGAAATCGAGCATGCCTCCGCCGTGATCCACACCCTGCGCTTTGGCAACCATTACCGTGAAGCGGTCAAGGCCAAGAGCTACCTGAGCTTCACCAACAAGCGCGGCGGCCCTGGCACTTCGATTCAGATCCCGATGATGCACAAGGACGACGAAGGCCTGCGTTCGCACTACATCACCCTGGAAATGCAGATTGAAGACGCCCCACGCACCGACGAAATCGTCGTGGTGCTGGGCTGCGCCGATGGCGGCCGCCTGCACCCGCGCATCGGCAACCGCTACATCGACCTGGAAGAACTGGCCGCCGAGAATGCGCAGTGATCCAGCCTGGGCAACCACAATAAAAAGGCATGCAGGAGCGCTCCATGATTCGGCTCACCGCTGAACTCACCCCGGCCGGCACCAGCTACCTGGCAACCGGCCAAGGCCAACCCGTGGTCTTGATCCATGGCGTGGGCCTGAACAAAGAAATGTGGGGTGGCCAGGTCGTTGGCCTGGCCACGCAATACCGGGTGATTGCCTACGACATGCTCGGCCATGGCGCCAGCCCCCGTCCGCAAAGCGGTACCGCGCTGCTGGGCTACGCCGACCAGTTGCTGGAGCTGCTCGACCATTTGCAACTGCCCCAGGCAACGGTGATCGGCTTTTCCATGGGTGGCCTGGTGGCCCGTGCGTTTGCCTTGCATTACCCGCAGCGCCTGCAAGGCCTGGTAGTGCTCAACAGCGTGTTCAACCGCAGCGCCGAACAGCGCGCCGGGGTCATCGCCCGCACCGCCCAGGCCGCCGAGCACGGGCCGGACGCCAATGCCGAGGCGGCGTTGTCACGCTGGTTCAGCCGTGAATACCAGGCCGCCAACCCGGCACAGATTGCCGCGTTGCGCCAGACCCTGGCGCAGAATGATCCCCAGGGCTACCTGACCACCTATGAATTGTTCGCCACCCAGGACATGTACCGCGCCGATGACCTGGGCAATATCCAGGTGCCGACGCTGATCGCCACCGGCGAACTGGACCCTGGCTCGACACCGGAAATGGCCCGGCAATTGGCCGAGCGCATTCCCGGCGCCAGCGTTGCCGTGCTCGCCGAACAACGGCATATGATGCCAGTAGAGTCGCCGCGCCTGGTCAACCAGCTGTTGCTGGAGTTTCTCGACACCGCAAACGCCCGGCAAAACCAAATAAAGGGGATCGTTGCATGACACTCGCACGTTTTTCGATGTGCATCGGCGGTGAATGGGTCGATGCGCTCTCCGGCAAGACCTTCGAAAGCCTGAACCCGGCCCTGGCTCAACCCTGGGCCGAATTGCCCGACGCCGACGAAGCCGATGTCGAGCGCGCCGTCCAGGCGGCACAGAGCGCTTTCGACAGCCCGGCCTGGCGCGGCTTGACGGCCACCGCACGGGGCAAGTTGCTGCGTCGACTCGGAGACCTGATCGCCGAGAACAAGGAACAATTGGCCCAATTGGAAAGCCGCGACAACGGCAAACTGATTCGCGAAACCCGCGGCCAGGTCGGCTACCTGCCGGAGTTCTTCCACTACACCGCAGGCCTGGCCGACAAGCTCGAAGGCGGCACCCTGCCCCTCGATAAGCCGGACCTGTTCGCCTATACCGTGCACGAAGCCATGGGCGTGGTCGCGGCGATCATTCCCTGGAACAGCCCGCTGTACCTGACCGCGATCAAGCTTGCCCCGGCCCTGGCGGCTGGCAACACCATCGTGATCAAACCGTCCGAGCACGCCTCGGCCACGGTCCTGGAGCTGGCCCGTCTCGCCTTGGAAGCCGGCATTCCACCGGGGGTGGTCAACGTCGTCACCGGTTACGGCCCCAGTACCGGCGCGGCCCTTACCCGCCATCCGCTGGTGCGCAAGATCGCCTTCACCGGCGGCGCTGCCACGGCGCGGCATGTGGTGCGCAGCAGCGCCGAAAACTTCGCCAAGCTGTCACTGGAACTGGGTGGCAAGTCACCGAACATTATCTTTGCCGACGCCGACCTGGACAGTGCGATCAACGGGGCGATTGCCGGGATTTATGCGGCATCCGGCCAAAGCTGCGTGTCCGGTTCGCGCTTGCTGGTGCAGGACGAAATCTATGACGAATTCGTCTCGCGCCTGGTCGAACGGGCCCAACGCATCCGCATCGGCAACCCACAGGAAGACGCCAGCGAAATGGGCCCCATGGCCACCGCGCAGCAACTGGCCGTGGTCGAAGGCCTGGTGGCCGACGCCATCGCCGAAGGGGCGCGCCTGCGCCTGGGTGGCAAGCGTCCACAGAACCTGGGCGACGGTTGGTTCTATGAACCGACCCTGTTCGAATGCGACCGCAACTCGATGAAGATCATGCAGGAAGAAGTCTTCGGCCCAGTGGCCTCGGTGATTCGATTCAAGGACGAAGCCGAAGCCCTGGCGATCGCCAACGACTCGCAGTTCGGCCTCGCCGCCGGCATCTGGACCCGCGACCTGGGCCGTGCCCATCGACTGGCCCGGGATGTGCGCTCCGGGATCATCTGGGTCAACACTTACCGTGCGGTGTCGGCCATGGCACCCATCGGTGGTTTCAAGAACAGCGGCTATGGACGCGAGAGCGGCATCGACTCGGTGCTGGCCTATACCGAACTGAAAACGGTGTGGATCAACCTGTCCCAGGCGCCCATGCCTGATCCGTTCGTGATGCGCTAGGAGTCCTGAGAAATGATCGAACCCGGCATCTACAAAGAAGTCATGAGCTCCTTCCCATCCGGCGTCACGGTGGTCACCACCTTGGACCCGGACGGCAATATCGTCGGCATCACCGCCAGTGCGTTCAGCGCGCTGTCGATCGACCCGGCGCTGGTGCTGTTCTGCCCCAACTACGGCTCCGACACCTACCCGGTCCTGCGCGACAGCAAACAGTTCGCGATCCACCTGCTATCCGCCGACCAGACCGCCGAAGCCTATGCCTTTGCCGGTAAAGGCAAGGACAAGGCCAAGGGCATCGATTGGCACCTGAGCGAACGGGGCAATCCGTTGCTGAGCAAAGCCACGGCGATCATCGAGTGCGAACTGTGGCGCGAATACGACGGCGGCGACCACGCGATCATCGTCGGCGCAGTGAAAAACCTGATCCTGCCCGAGCAGCCGGTGACGCCGATGATCTACCACAAAGGCAAGCTGGGCCCGCTGCCCACGCTGGCCTGATGGCCATACCCTCTCCTGTGGGAGCGAGCTTGCTCGCGATAGCGGTGTATCAGTCACAGCCTTGTTGGAGGTGCTGCCGCCATCGCGAGCAAGCTCGCTCCCACAGGTCCATCAACTTTTCAGGGAGCCCCCATGAGCAATGAAAAATACGAACAAGGCCTGAAGATCCGCACCCAGGTACTGGGCCAGGACTACGTCAACCGTTCCATCGAGAACGCCGACGATTTCACCCGGCCACTGCAGGAAATGGTCACCGAGTATTGCTGGGGCCACGTCTGGAGTCGCGAGGGCTTGTCGCTCAAGGAGCGCAGCATGATCAACCTGGCAATGATCTCGGCGCTCAATCGCCCGCATGAACTCAAGCTGCATGTGCGCGGCGCCTTGCGTAACGGCCTGAGTCGTGAGCAAATACGCGAAATTCTGCTTCAGGTCGGTATCTATTGTGGCGTCCCCGCTGCCGTGGACAGTTTCCGGCTTGCCCGTGAAGCCTTCGCCGAAGCCGATGCCGAGGCCCCCAGTCAACCCTCGGCTGTTTGATCTGAACGTGCACGGATGTTGCCCGTTTGGCATGGACAGCCATATTACAGAGCGGACCCCATGAAACGCCTGCCACTCGACGACAGCTTCAAGGTCAATCGCAACCCCGTTACCCTGCGCGAGATCGTGCTGGATAAACTGCGAAGCGCCATCATGAACTTCCAGCTTCTGCCGGGCGATCGCCTGGTCGAACGCGATCTGTGCGATCGCCTGGGTGTGAGCCGCACGTCGGTACGCGAAGCGCTGCGCCACCTGGAATCCGAAGGCCTGGTGGAGTTTGCCGATGCCAAGGGGCCGCGGGTCGCCATTATCACTTTGGCCGACGCCGTCGATATCTATGAGCTGCGTTGCGTGCTCGAAGGCCTGATCGTCCAGCTGTTCACCCTGCGCGCCAAGGCCAAGGACATCAAGGCCCTGGAAAAAGCCCTCGCGGAGAACCGCAAGGCCCTCAAGGAAGGCGAACTGCAACAAGTCATCGATTCGGTACAAGGCTTCTACGACGTGCTGCTCGAAGGCTCCGGCAACCATGTCGCCGCCACCCAGCTGCGCCAGTTGCAGGCACGCATCAGCTATTTGCGGGCGACCTCGGTGTCCCAGGAAAACCGTCGCGGCGACAGCAACCAGGAGATGGAACGCATGGTCGAGGCGATCAAGAGCGGCGATCCCCTGGCGGCCCACCAGGCCTGCGTCGATCACGTGCGCGCCGCGGCCAAGGTCGCCCTGGAGTATCTCAAGCGCAAACAGGAAGAGACCGGTGAAATCCCCGAGATCATCCCGCCCATCGCCCTCAAAGAACCGCGCATAGGTCGCTAGCCATGTTCAGCCCGAGCTTTTGTCCAAAGTGCGGCGGCAGTGACCTCGATCACCGCCTGCCAGCGGGCGATACCCATGAGCGACTGATGTGTGGCGGTTGCGGCTACATCCACTACGTCAACCCGAAGATCATTGCCGGCTGCATCATCGAGCAGGACGGCAAGTACCTGCTGTGCCAGCGCGCCATCCCGCCACGCCCGGGCACCTGGACTCTGCCGGCCGGCTTCATGGAAGGCGGTGAAACCACCGAACAGGCGGCGCTGCGCGAAGTCTGGGAAGAAACCGGCGTACGCGCTGAAATCGTCTCGCCCTACTCGATCTTCAGCGTGCCGAAGATCAGCGAGGTGTACATCATCTTCCGCGCCACCGCAGTGGAGATCACCGGTCAGTTCGGCCCGGAAACCCTCGCCTGCCAGTTCTTCGCCCCCGAGGACATTCCTTGGGACAGCATCTACTACCCGGCCATCCGGCAGATCCTCGAACGTTATATCGAGGAACGCCAGGCCGGGGTCTATGGCATCTACATGGGCAACGACGACAGCGGCAAGATTCACTTCATCCGCTGACGGGCGCCACGCCCTCGACAATGATCACCTCGGCCCGGGCCACGCCTTCGCGATGATGCCTGGCCGCCTGATACTGCGCCGAGTGATAGCAGGCCAGCGCCTGTTCGTAAGAGTCGAACTCGATCACCACGCTGCGCTGCGGCGTGGCCCGGCCTTCCATCGCTTCGCTGCGCCCGCCCCTGGCCAGCATTCGTCCGCCATATAACGCGAAGGCCGCCGGTGCCCGCTGGGTGTATTGGCTGTATTGATCGGGGTCGGTGACATCCACGTGAGCAATCCAGTACGCCTTCATAGTGACCTCTCGGTTTATTTTGTATTATGGTATACCACAATAAATCTCCAGCAAGCCTTCATCAAAACACAGAGAGCCCGTCATGGCCTTTAACAGCATTCAGGAAATCATCGAAGACTACCGCCAGGGCAAGATGGTATTGCTGGTGGATGACGAAGACCGGGAAAACGAAGGCGACCTGCTGCTGGCCGCCGACTGCTGCGACGCCCAAACGATCAGCTTCATGGCCCGCGAAGCCCGTGGGTTGATCTGTCTGACGTTGACTGACGAGCACTGCCAGCGCCTGGGGCTTGAGCAGATGGTGCCGAGCAATGGCAGCGTGTTCAGCACCGCGTTCACGGTTTCCATCGAGGCCGCCACTGGCGTGACCACCGGTATTTCCGCCGCCGACCGGGCTCGCACCGTCGCCGCCGCCGTGGCCATCGATGCGGGGCCCAACGACATTGTGCAGCCGGGGCATATCTTCCCGCTGCGGGCCAAGGAAGGCGGTGTCCTGACCCGTGCCGGGCACACCGAAGCCGGTTGCGACCTGGCGCGCCTGGCAGGTTTCACGCCGGCGTCGGTGATCGTCGAAGTGATGAACGATGACGGCACCATGGCCCGCCGGCCGGACCTGGAGATTTTCGCCCGCAAGCACGGGATCAAGATCGGCACCATCGCCGACCTGATCCACTATCGCCTGAGTACCGAGCACACCGTGGTGCGTATCGGCGAACGGGACCTGCCCACGGTACACGGCACCTTCCGCCTGTTCACCTTCGAAGATCGCATCGAAGGCGGCGTGCACATGGCGATGGTGATGGGCGACATTCGCCGGGAAGAACCGACCCTGGTGCGGGTGCATGTGATCGATCCGCTGCGGGACCTGGTGGGTGCCGAATACAACGGCCCGTCCAATTGGACGTTGTGGGCGGCCTTGCAGCGGGTGGCCGAGGAAGGTCGCGGCGTGGTGGTCGTGCTGGCCAACCACGAATCCTCCCAGGCGTTGCTCGAGCGCGTACCGCAACTGACCCAGCCGCCACGACAATTCAGCCGCTCCCAGTCGCGCATCTATTCTGAAGTGGGCACCGGCGCGCAGATTCTCCAGGACCTGGGCGTCGGCAAATTGCGGCACTTGGGACCACCACTCAAGTACGCGGGGCTGACGGGGTATGACTTGGAAGTGGTGGAGAGCATTCCCTTCACCGGATAAGCCTGAGGCCCACCCAAATTCCCTGTGGGAGCGAGCTTGCTCGCGATAGCAATGGACCTGCCAACCTGAATGTTGACTGACACACCGCTATCGCGGGCAAGCGCGCACCCACAGGGTTCGCCCCAGCAATGACAAGGAAAAATCTGCCCTCGGACAGATAGCCGGTACGGCAAAATGCTTGCAGAAAGTTTGGAATACCATAATATGATATTCCATAGACCGAATGATTCAGCCAAGTGCGCCCACAAGGGAAAGCACCAATAACAGCCCTTGGCACGGTCGCCTTTAGAGGCCAGATGGACCTACTGCTCCCGATAGGCGGGCATTACCAAGCCCGCTCAAAAACACAACAAATGAGGGCGTGAAAATGGTGTTGAAGAAAAGTGCAGCCGCAATTCTTTTTGCCGGCCTGCTGAGTGTCACCAGCCAGGCGACGATGGCCGCTGAAAGCGTCAACTTCGTCAGTTGGGGCGGCAGCACCCAGGACGCGCAGAAGCAGGCTTGGGCCGACCCGTTCAGCAAGGCCAGCGGCATCACCGTGGTCCAGGACGGCCCCACCGACTACGGCAAGCTCAAGGCCATGGTCGAAAGCGGCAACGTGCAGTGGGACGTGGTCGACGTCGAGGCAGACTTCGCTCTGCGTGCCGCGGCCGAAGGCCTGCTCGAACCCCTCGATTTCTCAGTGGTGCAGCGCGACAAGATCGACCCGCGCTTTGTCTCTGACCATGGCGTCGGCTCGTTCTACTTCTCTTTCGTCCTCGGTTACAACGAAGGCAGGCTCGGCGCCGGCAAGCCGACGGACTGGTCCGCGCTGTTCGACACCAAGACCTATCCCGGCAAACGCGCCCTGTACAAATGGCCAAGCCCAGGCGTGCTGGAGCTGGCGTTGCTGGCCGACGGCGTCGCGGCAGACAAGCTCTATCCGCTGGACCTGGACCGCGCCTTCAAGAAACTCGACACCATCAAGAAAGACATCGTCTGGTGGGGCGGCGGCGCTCAGTCCCAACAGTTGCTCGCGTCCGGCGAAGCCAGCATCGGGCAGTTCTGGAACGGCCGGATCTATGCCTTGCAACAAGACGGCGCTCCGGTCGGCGTAAGCTGGAAGCAGAACCTGGTCATGGCCGACATCCTGGTCATCCCGAAGGGTTCGAAAAACAAGGCCGCCGCCATGAAATTCCTGGCCAACGCCAGCAGCGCCAAGGGCCAGGCCGACTTTTCCAACCTGACCGCCTACGCCCCGGTCAACGTCGACAGCGTTGCACGCCTGGATTCGGTGCTCGCCCCCAACTTGCCGACCGCCTACGCCAAGGATCAGATCACGCTTGATTTCGCGTATTGGGCCAAGAACGGTCAGGACATCGCGACACGGTGGAACGAATGGCTGGTCAAATGAAAATGTCGGCAACGACCTCCCCTCGCACCGGGAGCGCCATTGGCGCTGCCGGTGCGGTACAGGCCAAGGCGGCGACGCACACCCCGTCGCTGGCACAGCGCTGGCGCGGGGCCGGTAACCTGGTCCCTGCCCTGCTGTTCCTCGGTCTGTTCTTCCTGGCGCCGTTGATCGGCCTGCTGCTGCGCGGTGTGCTGGAGCCGGTGCCCGGGTTGGGCAACTACGAGCAATTGTTCGCCAACTCGGCCTATGCCCGAGTGCTATTCAACACCTTTTCGGTGGCCGGGCTGGTCACACTGTTCAGCCTTCTGCTGGGTTTTCCCCTGGCCTGGGCCATCACCCTGGTGCCCCGTGGCTGGGGCCGCTGGATGCTGAACATCGTGCTGCTGTCGATGTGGACCAGCCTGCTGGCCCGCACCTACTCCTGGCTGGTGCTGCTGCAAGCCTCCGGGATGGTGAACAAGGCGTTGGTGGCGCTGGGCATCATCGACCAGCCGCTGGAGATGGTGCACAACCTCACCGGCGTGGTGATCGGCATGAGCTACATCATGATCCCGTTCATCGTCTTGCCGTTGCAGGCGACCATGCAGGCCATCGACCCGATGATCCTGCAGGCCGGCTCCATCTGCGGCGCCAGTCCCTGGACCAACTTCTTCCGGGTATTCCTGCCGCTGTGCCGGCCGGGGCTGTTCTCCGGCGGGCTGATGGTGTTCGTGATGTCCCTCGGTTACTACGTGACCCCGGCACTGCTGGGCGGTGCGCAGAACATGATGCTGCCGGAATTCATCATCCAGCAGGTGCAATCGTTCCTCAACTGGGGCCTGGCCAGTGCCGGCGCCGCCTTGTTGGTGGCGATCACCCTGGTGCTGTTCTACTTCTACCTGAAGCTCCAGCCGGAATCCCCGGTGGGCGCCAGCAACGCGAGGTAAGCCGCCATGCTCCTGACTCCCAATGCCATGAGCCGGCGCATGCGGTTCGGCCTGTATTTCACCACCGGCCTGATCGCGCTGTTCCTGCTGTTGCCCATCGTGTTCATCGTGCTGCTGTCGTTCGGTTCGTCCCAATGGCTGGTCTTCCCACCGCCGGGCTGGACACTCAAATGGTACGGCCAGTTCTTTTCCAACCCTGACTGGATGAACGCGGCACTGACCAGCCTCAAGGTCGCGGTGCTGACCACCGTCTGCGCCGTGGCACTGGGCCTGCCGACAGCGTTTGCCCTGGTGCGCGGGCGCTTCCCGGGCCGGGAAATGCTCTATGGCCTGTTCACCCTGCCGATGATCGTGCCGCTGGTGATCATCGCCGTGGCGGTGTATGCGCTGTTCCTCAAGCTCGGCTACACCGGGACGATGTTCGCGTTCGTGGTCAGCCACGTCATCGTCGCACTGCCGTTCACCATCATCTCGATCATCAACTCGCTCAAGCTGTTCGACCAATCCATCGAGGACGCTGCAGTGATCTGCGGCGCCTCACGCCTGCAAGCGGTGTTCAAGGTGACCTTCCCGGCCATTCGCCCGGGCATGGTCGCCGGTGCCCTGTTCGCGTTCCTGGTGTCGTGGGACGAGGTGGTGCTGAGCGTGATGATGGCCAGCCCGACCCTGCAAACCTTGCCCGTCAAGATGTGGACCACCCTGCGCCAGGACCTGACGCCTGTGATCGCCGTCGCTTCGACGTTGCTGATCGGCCTCTCGGTCTTGGTGATGGTGATCGCCGCCGCCTTGCGTCGGCGCAATGAAATCAGCGCCTGAGCGCCTAGGAGAACACGATGAGTGCCGTCAAAGACCCCGCACAACAGAACAACAAGACCCTGGTCAGCCTGCGCAACCTGAACAAACACTACGGCGACTTTGCCGCCGTGGACGATATTTCCCTGGAGATCCAGGACGGCGAATTCCTGACGTTCCTCGGTTCCAGCGGCTCGGGCAAGAGCACCACGCTGTCGATGCTGGCCGGGTTCGAAACCCCCAGCAGCGGCGAGATCCTGGTGGGCGGCAAATCCCTGGTCAACGTACCGCCGCACAAACGCGACATCGGCATGGTGTTCCAGCGCTACTCACTGTTCCCGCACCTGTCGGTGCGCGACAACATTGCCTTCCCCCTGGCGATCCGCAAACTGGCCAGCGCCGAGCGCGAACGCCGGGTCGACGCCATGCTCAAGCTGGTGCAACTGGGAGAGTTCGCTCATCGTCGCCCTTCGCAACTGTCCGGCGGTCAGCAGCAGCGCGTGGCGATTGCCCGGGCACTGGTCTATGAGCCACGCATCCTGCTGATGGACGAACCCCTTGGAGCCCTGGATAAAAAGCTCCGTGAAGACTTGCAGGATGAACTGCGCCAATTGCATCGGCGCCTGGGCATCACCATCGTCTACGTCACCCATGACCAGGAAGAGGCCATGCGCCTGTCCCAGCGCATCGCGATTTTCAGCCACGGCAAGATCGTCGGTCTGGGCAGCGGCTACGACCTCTACCAGAATCCACCGAACGCTTTCGTCGCCTCGTTCCTGGGTAACTCCAATTTCCTCAAGCTCAAGGCCCGGGGCAACGCAGTGGCGACCTTCGAAGGCCAGTCGCTGTCGATCCGCCTGACTGCCGGCCTGCAAACGGACCAGGACGTGCTGCTGATGGTGCGCCCGGAAAAAGCCCTCGCCCTGAGCGTCGAGCAAGCGGCCCAGGAACCCTTGGCGGCCGGTTGGAATGAGGTGTCGGCCAAGGTCGTCGAAGTGCTGTTCCTCGGTGAAAGCCAGACTTGCAGCGTGGTGACGTCCGGCGGCACGGCCATGACCGTCAAGGCGCTGTCCGCCGCCGGCATGCCGCTCAAGGCCGGCGACCCGGTGCGCGTGCGTTGGGCCACCGCCGACGCCTGTGTCTACACCCAATGGGCCGAGAGCGACCTGAACAAGGCCGCGGGAGCTCATTGATGAACATTGCGCGCCCACAACCGATAAAACCCGAGGATCGTCCGATGATCGATGCCAGCGTCTACAAACAAGTCATGGGCTCGTTCCCGTCCGGCGTGACGGTGATCACCACCCTCGATGACGACGGCCAGGTAGTCGGCCTCACCGCCAGTGCCTTCAGCTCCCTGTCGATGGACCCGGCCCTGGTGCTGTTCTGCCCCAACTACAGCTCCGACTCCTATCCTGTGCTGATCAAGAACAAGCGCTTCGCCATCCACCTCCTCTCCGGCGGCCAGCAGAACGAAGCCTACGCCTTCGCCCGCAAAGGCAAGGACAAGGCCCAGGGCATCGCATGGACTTTGAGCGAACGGGGTAACCCGTTGCTGAGCAACGTCAGCGCCATCATCGAGTGCGAACTGTGGCGCGAATACGAAGGCGGCGACCACGCCATCATGGTCGGCGCCGTGAAGAACCTGATCGTCCCGCAGCACACACCGGGGCCGCTGGTTTATTGCCACGGCAAGATGGGCGCCCTGCCCGTCCTCGCCTGAACCGATCGTCAACAATAAAGAGAAAGCGCCATGAAATTTTCCCTGTTCGTACACATGGAGCGCTGGGACGAAAGCGTCAGCCATCGCCAGTTGTTCGAAGACCTGAGCGAGTTGACCCTGCTGGCCGAGGCCGGCGGCTTCAGCACCGTGTGGATCGGCGAACACCACGCCATGGAATACACCATCTCGCCAAGCCCGATGCCGCTGCTGGCGTACCTGGCCGGCAAGACCACCACCATCCACCTGGGCGCCGGCACCATCATCGCGCCGTTCTGGCACCCGCTGCGGGTCGCCGGTGAATGCGCGCTGCTGGACGTGATTAGCAATGGCCGCATGGAAGTCGGCCTGGCCCGGGGCGCCTACCAGGTGGAGTTCGACCGCATGGCCGGCGGCATGCCAGCCTCCTCCGGCGGCCAGGCCCTGCGGGAAATGGTCCCGGTGGTGCGCGCCCTATGGCAAGGCGACTACGCCCATGATGGCGAGATCTGGAAATTCCCCACCTCCACCTGCGTGCCCAAGCCAATCCGCAAGCCTCACCCGCCAATGTGGATCGCCGCCCGCGACCCGGACTCC
This sequence comes from Pseudomonas sp. FW305-28, assembly GCF_017351395.1. Classification (NCBI taxonomy): domain Bacteria; kingdom Pseudomonadati; phylum Pseudomonadota; class Gammaproteobacteria; order Pseudomonadales; family Pseudomonadaceae; genus Pseudomonas; species Pseudomonas sp. FW305-28. Next base: position 6,121 of record NZ_JACNDD010000085.1, on the reverse strand, counting down.
CACAACTTCGCCGTCGCTAACGGCTGCAACGTGATGGTCACGCCGTTGATGAAGGGCGATGAGGAAGTCCTGGACCTGAAGAACAAGTTCCAGGCCGCCCTGGACAACAACCCCGACGTGCCACGCCCGCAACTGATGGTGCTGCGGCACACCCATGTCCATGCGGTGGACGATCCCGAAGGCTGGAAAGTCGGCGCCCAGGCCATCTCGAAGTTCTATCGCACTTTCGATGCCTGGTTCGGCAACAAGCAGGTGCCGGTCAACGGCTTCCTGGCGCCAAGCCCGGAAGAGAAATTCGCCGAGCGTCCGGAGTTCCAGTTGGAGAACATCCGCAAGAACACCATGATTGGTACACCGCAGGAAATCATCGAGCGGATCAAGTACTACCAGGAACTGGGCGTGGATGAATTCAGCTTCTGGTGCGACAACAGTTTGCCCCATACCGAGAAGAAAAAATCCCTGGAGCTGTTTATCCAACAGGTGGTGCCGGCGTTTCGGTGATCCGTTGCACCGCCATCGCAAGCTTGCTCGCGATGGCGGTGTGTTTGTCAAAAAGATGGGGCATGTATTGGCCCAATCGCGAGCAAGCTCGCTCCCACAAGGCTTTCGTTCACCTGAAACATATGTGTCAAATGTGACAATTGCCCCCACTACCTCGCCGCTGCCCCGCAAACCACTATTAACGGCTCGCAAAGCCGCATAACGTACCGCGCAAAAGGATCAACTCTGATTAAGGATGATGCGCGTGGGGGTTTATCGGTTGCTGCTGGCCATGTTGGTGGCAGTTTCTCATATGGGTGTGACGTTCATGGGTTTGAACCCCGGCGTCGTTGCCGTGGTGTCCTTTTTGATCATCAGCGGCTTCGTGATGACCTCGCTGATCGAGAGGACCTACAACACCCCGGGCCAGATCGGCCTGTTCTACATCGATCGACTGTTGAGGCTGTACCCGCAGTTCCTGGTGTATTTCGTCATGTCCTGCGCGGTGATCCATTTCCTCTTGCCGGGAACGCCCCAGGCGGCCGCCCTGACCCTGGAAAACATCGCCACCAGCCTGCCGATCGTGCCGTTGGGTTTCTACATGTTCGGCATCACCGTGCCCGAGATCCTGCCACCCGGTTGGTCCCTGGGACTGGAAATGTGCTTTTACCTGCTGATCCCGTTCCTGATTCTCTACAAGACAAGGGGTGTCGCCTTTGCCGTGTCCGTGACGGTGTTCATGGTCGCTTCCCTGGGCTACCTCGACACGGACATCTACGGCTATCGCCTGCTGCCGGGCGTGCTGTTCATTTTCCTCTGCGGCAGCTACCTGTATCGGGCGCAGGCCAAAGGGCTGTGGATCGTGTCCATCACCCTGTTCGTTGCCGCCTTGATGTTCCTGGCCATTGTCGTGGGGATCATTCCCCGTCGGCCGTTCAACGCCGAAGTGACCCTGGGCATCGCCCTGGGCCTGCCGGCGGTGTTTCTGCTCGGCAGAATGAAGCATCACCGGCTCGATGAGTTCCTGGGCAACATCAGCTATGGCGTGTTCCTCAACCATTTTGTGGTGATGTATGTGTTGCGGGCGTTCTGGCCGGTGGAGTACAGCGCCCTGATCATCACGGCCGTGCTGGTGCTGTCGTTCGCGTTGAGTGGCGTTTCGTACTATGGGGTCGAGCGACCGGCGCTGAAGCTTCGTCATGCCCTCAGGGCAGGCATTAAGTACGGTGCCACGGCTCCCGTTGGCAGCACGGTGGCTTAGCCTCTGGCTGCTGTGCAAAAAAATGCCCGGGACGCAGGTCCCGGGCATTTTGTATTCCAGCGCAGCCGAATCAGAACGTCACGCTGGCGCTCAGCTTGGCGGTACGCGGCTCGCCGACGTTGACCTGCAACTGGCTACCGGTGGAGGACGGGTAGTACTGCTTGTCGAACAGGTTGTCCACGTTCAACTGCAACGAGGTCTTGTGCCCCATCACCGGCGCCTCCCAGCGCAGGAAGGCGTCGGCGACGGTGTAGCTGCTGAGCCAGAATTCGTTGGCCTTGTTGGCGGCGCGTTCGCCGACGTAGCGCGCACCAGCACCGGCGTGCCAGGCGCCGAATTCGGCTGGAATGTTCAGGTGGTGAGTGAGGTACAGGCTCGCGGTGTGTTTGGGAGCGTCGGGTAGGCGATGACCTTCGTCGTCCGGATCGTCCAATATTTCTGTGTGGGTGTAGGCGTAAGTGCCGATCAAGTCCCAACGGTCGGCCAGGCGGCCAGTGATGTCGAGCTCCAGGCCTTGGGAACCCACCTTGCCAGCGGCTTCTGCGATGTTCTTTCCGCCGACTACAGTGGTTGTTACTACATTCTTTTTGACGATATCGAACAAGGCGAGGTTGATATTCAGCCCAGGCATCGGGTCGTATTTGGCACCCACTTCATAGCTACGCCCTTCTTCCGGTTTGAAGGTGCTGAGGTTGTCGTCGACGGTATCGTTGGGCTTGAATGAACGGCTGTAATTACCATAAAGAGAAAGGGTCTCGGCAGCTTTATAAACCAATCCGAGGAATGGAACGAAGGCGTCGCCATTATCGTCGCGAACCCCCTCTCGCTTGATCATGCCTTGTTCGGCGAATTGGTCGTAATGCTGGTAGCGACCACCGAAGACCAGTATCCAGCGATCATCCAGATGCCAGTTGTCCTTGAGATAAATGGAGCTGGAGGTCAGTTGGTTACTCAGGTTGCTCTGTTTTGCATTCAGCTTGCTGGGTTCTGCCAACCCACCATAAACCGGCGCAGTGATGTCGAACCCTCCTTGCGCATCCCCACGGTAGGTCTTGCCACGAAACTGATCGGACACTTGATTATCGACGCCAACCAACAGGTCATGGCGCTGGCCGAACAACTCCTGCTTACCGATGAAATCCCAACTGGCGTAGCGCGTTTCGTCATCGTAATGAGCGCCGTTGGATTTTCTGCTCAGTTGATTTCCCGTCAAATCATCGGGCTGCGCAATCGAAAGACTGTACCGATCATTGTTCCAACCATAGGTAACCCGCGTTTTCCACGCCTCGCTCAACTCATACTCGAACCGCGCCGTCGCCGTTTCGCGAATCCCCACGCTCTTGGCCCAAGGCTCATCAAGACGCTTGTCGTAATCGATGTCAGCCGGATGCCCGTTGGTGAACACCGTACCCCGGTCAAACGGATTGGAGTATTCGTTGTACTCATAACTCAGGTTCAACGAGGCCCGCTCACCCGTCCAAGCCAGGGACGGCGCCACCAGCGTGCTCTCATTGACCCCATAGTTGCGCCAGTAGTCCTCGTGGCCGCGCTCGGCGATCAGGCGATAGGCCAGGCCGGTATCGCCCAGCGGCCCGGTGGTGTCCAGGGCCATGGTGCCGCCACCTTCGCTGTAGGCCGAGCCGCTCAGCGTGGTGCTTTGGGTGTATTCCGGTTTCTTGCTGATGACGTTGATCAGGCCGCCGGGCTCCAGCGCGCCGTACAGCATCGAGGCCGGGCCCTTGAGCACTTCGACGCGGTCGGTGGTGGCGCTGAAGTTGTGGCCCAGGTTCGAACGCACGCCGTCGCGCAGGATCGAGCCGTCGTCGTTGGTGCCGAACCCGCGCTTGACCAACGAGTCCCTCGAGCCGCCCAGGGTATTGCCCTGGCTGACGCCGCTGACGAACTTCATCGCGTCGTTCAACGAGCGCACCTGGTAGTCCGCCAGGGTCTGCTGGGGCACCACGTTGATCGACTGCGCCTCTTCCTTGATCGGTACATCGCTCTTGCTCGCCGTGCTGGCTTGCGACGTCGTATAGCCCTCGTCCTGAGTGACACGACTGCCCTGGATATCCGTGGCCGGCAGTTCGACAGCGTCCTGTGCCCACAACGGGCTTGCAATGAAGCAGCAGGACAGGGTTGGCAACACACACTTGATGAAGACGTTGCGATTTGCGAGGGGGGTGGAACGATTCAAGACGCGCACTCATGGAAGGGACGTTAATGAGAGCAAATATACTTTGAGAATCATTCCCAGTAAATCTTTTGATCCAGTGATGATCACCCCAAACCTCTGTGGGGCTTGCTCCCACAGGTGATATCAAATCGCCCCGTCGCCCTAAAGCTTTGTCGCTCGCGGTCGAATGTATTCCATTAAGAGATTTTTTTGCCCAGGAGCAGCGGCATGCAGACGTTAAAGGACTTGTACGAGTCTATCGAGATGCAGTTTTTCGATACCCTCACCAAAAAGCTCTCGAGTCTTTTCCTGTTGGTGCTGGTCAGTGGCTTGTTGTACTGGGTGGCCGTCAGCGCCCGCGCCGAGATCCTGCTGCTGTTGCGCAACGCGCAGTTGGACGGTGCCTTGCTGGGGCAGATCGAAGGCCGGCTCGACAGCCTTACCCATGCCCTGCTCTTCGGCGCGGTCCTGACGCTGGGCATGATCAGTTTCATGGTCTGGTATTTCCGCCACCTCATCGTGCGCCCCGTCACCGCCATGACCAAGGCCCTGGAAGAGATCGCCAACGGCGAAGGCGACCTGTCCAAGGACCTGCCACTGGTGACCCACGACGAGATCCGCGTGCTGGCCGGCACCTGCAACCGCTTCCTGGCCAAGCAGCGGGAGATCATCAGCAATGTCCAGGCGCTGACTGTGCACATCGCCGTCGAGTCGGCCCGCTCGCTGAAGAACATCAGCGACTCCAGCGACAGTGCCACCCACCAGGCCCGCTTCGCCAAGGAAGTGATGGACCAGAGCAACACCGCCGTGGGCCGCATCGAAGAAGTCTCGCGCCAGACCCAGGGCATCTCCAGCACCACCGCCCAGAACCTGAGCATGGCCCGCGACTCCTACGCCGAGCTACTGGAAGTAACCGGCAACATCAGTGAGATTTCCAGCAACCTCGGTGAATTTGCCACCTTGGTGAGCGCCTTGAACCAACGTTCCTCGAGCATCAAGTCGATTGTCGGGTTGATCCAGCAGATCTCTGCCCAGACCAACCTGCTGGCCCTCAATGCCGCCATCGAAGCCGCCCGGGCCGGCGAAAGTGGCCGTGGCTTCGCGGTGGTGGCCGATGAAGTGCGCACCTTGGCACAGAATGTCAGCCGGGCCACCGACGATATCTCGCGCAACATCGACGCCATGCTCGAGGAAGTCAGCTCCACCCACGAGCAGACCACGCAGATCAGCCACAGCGCCCGGGAAACCCAGAAAGTGGTGGAACGCGCCTCCGGCCATTTCGAAAGCATGATCGTCGACTTCGAATCCACCAACGGCAAGCTGGCCGACATCGCGACCCACATCCAGCAGTTCGCCGACAGCAACACCGGGATCAACGACCGGGTGACCCAGATTCACGCCGACAGCCAGTTGATCGACCAGCGCATGCAGCATTCGGCAACGGCCACCCGCGACCTGTCCGGCGTGGCCGAAAAGGTCCAGGCGCTGCTGGGCCGGTTCGTGCTCGGCCACGGCAAGCTGGACGCCGCCATTACCCGCGCCAGCGAGTGCCGCGACACGCTCCAGGTTCGCCTGGAAACGCTGCAACGCGAAGGCCTGAACCTGTTCGATCAGAATTATCAACTGATTCCCGGTACCGATCCCAAACAGTACATGGCCAGCTACACCGAACGCTTTGCCCAGGTCTGCCAGGAAGAATGCGACAAACTCACCCGCAGCACGCCGGGGGGCAAGGTTTCGTTCATTGTCGACAGCAAGGGCTACTGCCCGGTGAACAACAGCTGGGTCTCCAAGCCGCCAACCGGCGACCGGGCGGTGGATTTGCCGGTGTGCCGCAACAAGCGAATCTTCAACGACCCGATCGGCCTGCGCGCAGCGGGCAACGTCCAGCGCTTCCTGCTGCAAACCTACCTGCGCGATACCGGGGAAATCATGACCGAGATCGACGTACCGTTCTTCTTCGGCGGCCGCCATTGGGGCAACTTGCGGGTGGGCTTCGATGCGGCGGTGTTGTTGGCGGAGTGATCAACAGCGGAATCAAGCCAGACAACTACCCTGTGGTGAGGGAGCTTGCTCCCGCTCGGCTGCGCAGCAGTCGCAAAACCGGCTGATACGGTCGGCCTGAAGAACCGCCGGGGCCTGCTTCGCACGCCAGCGGGAGCAAGCTCGCTCGCCACAAGGGATTTTGTGGCGCATACAAATTCTGA
>NZ_JACNDD010000084.1:0-29249 GCF_017351395.1 Pseudomonas sp. FW305-28 | reverse complement strand
CTGACGCTATCGCGAGCAAGCTCGCTCCCACAGGGGTTCCATGCTGATCACAGAATAGCTGTTCGCTGGAGATCTACTGTGGGAGCGAGCTTGCTCGCGATGGGAGCACCGCGGTCCGCCAGGCAGACCGCGGCATCAAGGTCACGCCAGGCTCTTGCTCACCACCTCGAACACATCGGCCGACAGCCCGCCGGACGCCAGGATGCGTTCCAGTTCGCCTTTCATCAACGCCTGGCGGGCGCTGTCATATTTGCGCCAGCGGGTCAGTGGCGCCAGCTGCCGCGAAGCGATCTGCGGGTTGAAGCCATTGAGCTGGATCACCAGGTCCGCCAGGAAGCGATAACCCGAACCGTCGGCGGCGTGGAAGTTGATCAGGTTCTGCCCGGCAAACGCACCGACCAGTGCCCGCACCTTGTTCGGGTTCTTGATATTGAACGCCGGGTGTTCCATCAGCGCCTTGACCCGTGCCAGGCCACCGGGCAACGGGCTGCCGGCCTGGACGCTGAACCATTGGTCCATGACCAGCGGGTTGCCCTTGAAGTTTTCCGCGAACACTTCCAGGGCCTTGGCCTTCTCGGTCTCGAACGGCGAGTTGACCAGCACCGCCAGCGCGGTCAGGCGTTCGGTCATGTTGTCGGCGGTGTCGAACTGCTCCAGCGTCGCGCTCAGCACCTCAGGCTTGCCGGTGAGCATCAGGTAGGACAGCGCGATGTTCTGCAACGCGCGGCGGGCGAAGTGCTCGGCCTCGGCCACGTATGGCGTGCGTTTCGACAGGTCGCGGTTGGCTTCATAACGCAGCCACAGGGCTTCGAACAGGTTCTCGGCCAACTGCTGGCGGGCGAACTCACGGGCGGCGTGGATCGCCTCGACGTCAGCCACTTCGCTGATTTCCGTCAGGTAAGCTTCGCTGGGCAGCGAGAGCATTTCCGCGACCATGGCCTGGTCCAGGGATTCGTCCGACAACACGCTGCGCAGCGCACTGACCAGGCGTGGATCCAGCGTCAGGCTGGCGCCCTGCTGATGTTGGGCGATCAGTTCCTGCAACACCTGCACCGACAACTGCTGGCCGGCATCCCAGCGGTTGAAGCCGTCACTGTCGTGTTGCATCAGGAACATCAATTGGTCGCGGTTGTACGGGAAGCTCAGCTTCACCGGCGCCGAGAAACCACGCAGCAACGAAGGCAGCGGTTGTTCGGCGATGTCGATAAACGTGAAGGTCTGCTCCGCTTCGGTCACCGAGATCACCCGGGACGTACCGTTTGCCGCTGCTTCACCGGCCAGCCGCAACGGGATCTCGGCGCCTTGGCTGTCCAGCAGGCCCAGTTCCACGGGAATCACGAATGGCAGCTTTTCCTGCTTGTCCGGGGTCGGCGGGCAACTCTGGCGGAAGGTCAGGCTGTAGGTCTTGGCAGCGGCATCGTAAGACTCGCTCACCGCCAGCCGTGGTGTACCGGCCTGGCTGTACCAACGTTTGAACTGGGCCAGGTCGACGCCGTTGGCATCTTCCATGGCCTTGATGAAGTCGTCGCAGGTCACGGCCTGGCCGTCGTGGCGTTCGAAATACAGGTCACTGCCCTTGCGGAACCCCTCAGGCCCCAGCAGGGTGTGGATCATGCCGACCACTTCCGAACCCTTTTCGTACACGGTCAGGGTGTAGAAGTTGGAGATCTCGATAAAACTGTCCGGACGCACCGGGTGGGCCATGGGGCCGGCGTCTTCGGCGAACTGGTGGGTGCGCAGGTACGCCACGTCCTGGATGCGCTTGACGGTGGCGGAGTTCATGTCGGCCGAGAACCCGGCGTCGCGGAACACCGTGAAACCTTCCTTGAGCGACAGTTGGAACCAATCGCGGCAGGTCACGCGGTTGCCCGACCAGTTATGGAAGTATTCGTGGGCCACGATCGCCTCGACCCGCTGGTGCGCGGCATCGGTGGCGGTTTCGGCGCGGGCCAGCACGGCGCTGGAGTTGAAGATATTGAGACCCTTGTTCTCCATGGCGCCCATGTTGAAGTCGTTGACCGCGACAATCATGAAGATGTCCAGGTCGTACTCGCGCCCGTACACCTCTTCGTCCCAGCGCATCGACTTCTTCAGGCTGGTCATGGCGTGCTGGCATTTGTCGATGTTTTCCGGCTCGACGTAGATGCGCAGCGCCACATTACGCTCGGTCATGGTGGTGAAGGTGTCTTCGACGCACCACAGGTCACCGGCCACCAGGGCAAACAGGTAGGCCGGTTTCTTGAACGGGTCTTCCCAGGTCGCCCAGTGCCGGCCGTCTTCGCCGGGGCCGCTGGCAATCGGATTGCCGTTGGACAGCAGCACCGGATAGCTGTGCTGCTCGGCCACCACGGTGGTGGTGAACTTGCTCATCACATCCGGACGGTCGAGGTAATAGGTGATCTTGCGGAACCCTTCGGCCTCGCACTGGGTGCAGAACATGCTGCCGGATTTGTACAGGCCTTCCAGGGCGGTGTTGGTTTCCGGATGGATCCTGACGGTGGTGTCGACCGTAAAGGCCTGGGCCTTGGGGTGCACGGTCAGGTGATTGTCGTCCAGTTGATAATCGCCCTGCCCCAGGTCGGCATCGTCGAGCTTGAGGGAGATCAATTCAAGATGCTGGCCATCGAGCACCAGCGGCGGCAGCCCGGTGCCGCGCTCGGGGTTGCGGCGCATCACCAGTTGCGCATGGACCAGGCTGTGGTCCTCGAACAACTCGAAGGTCAGGTGTGTTTCGTCGATCAGGTACTCGGGGGCCTGATAGTCCTTGAGGTAAATCATCTTCGGTTGTTCGGTGCGCATGGGTCGAATCCTTCTACAGATGCACGGCGAGCTGGTAGGCCGTGTATTTACGAATGTTGATCACGCCGGTGTCGAAAATCAGGTATTGGCCCTTGATCCCCAGCAGCGTGCCTTCGGCGATCGGGTTCTTGTCCAGGTTGAAGCTGACGATCTTGGTCGGGTACTGCTCCACCGGATACCGAATCTCGATGGGCTCGACGTCCGCTATGGTCTGGATCGCTTGCAGGCCGAATCGTTCCTGCAAGCCCTGCAATCCCTGGGCGCAGCTTTCGAACAGCGAATCGCGGATCGCCGGCAGGTCCACCGCTGTCGCGTCGCCCTTGAGCAAGGCGCGCCAGTTGGTCTTGTCCGCCACCTGGCTGCGGAACAGGTCCTCGACAAACCCTGACTGCTGGCGCGTGGCGACCCGCAGGATCGGCAGTGCCTGGCTGGCGCCCTGGTCCAGCCAGCGGGTCGGCAATTGCGTGGCACGGGTGATGCCGACTTTCACGCCGGAGGAATTGGCCAGGTAGACCACATGATCGGTCATGCAGAATTGCTCGCCCCAGGCCGGGTCACGGCAGGTGCCCGCGTCGAAATGGCAACGCTCCGGGCTCATGATGCACAGGTCGCACTGGGCCAGCTTGGTCATGCAAGGGTAGCAGTAACCCTGGCTGAAGCTGGTCTTGGTCCGGCGCCCACAATGGGTGCAGTGGATCGCACCGAGGTACTCCAGGCGGATCGTGCTGCCGATCAACGGGTTGACCGGCACCTCGACCTCGTCCAGGCGAAAGGCGTATTGAACGGTCGGCCCGTCAAGGCGTGCCGACATCTTGCTGATTGCACCGCGGCCAATCTCGATCAATGGATGGCGTCCGACTTGAACAGGATATTGGGCACTTCGGTCGACTTCGACTGGCATTCCTGCGGCCCCATGTAACCGGTGCGCTCGTCTTCGGGCAGGTTCTGGATTTCCCAGGCGATCATGGCCTGCAGCGACAACTCGCGCTGCTCGGCGGTGAGCTTGTTGCCGTCGGCCCATTTACCGATTTCCACGGCCAGTTTCAGGCTCTTGTAGATATCGGGGGTGATGTTTTTGATCATTTCGTTGAAGGAAGACATGGGTTCTCCGCGCAATCGCGCATTCTCAAAAGGCACAGGCGCCGGTCAAAGGGCCATTTTACGGCGAGCGAACAGCCCGCCCAACAAGCCCGTGAAGCACCCGACGAGCAGCCCGCCGACGTGGGCCGCATTGGCGATTTCACCGAAGCCGATCAGCGAAACCAACCCGGACAGGCACAGCAGCAACCACACCAGCATCATCACCAGCACCCCACGGGGCAAGTGATAGGCCGGGTTCGGTGCGAGCAGTTGGTAGATCCAGCAATGGCCCAGCAGGCCGTACAGCACACCGGACAAGCCGCCGAACAGCGTCGGCCCGCTGAAAAAGTACTGGGCGAAATTGGAGACGAGGCTGAACAACAGCGTCAGCCCCAACAGGTTGATACCGCCCTGGCGCGCTTCGATCCGTCGCCCCAGTTCCCAATACCACATGCCATTCATGGCGATGTGCAGGAAGCCGAAGTGAATCAGCATCGGCGTTACCAGGCGCCACCACTGCCCCGCCGCCAGGCTATCGCCCAGCGGCGTGAACTGGATGTAATCGCCAACGACGCGAAACTCGAGGAAGGTCAGCCAGCGTAGCGTCGCAAGATTCTCCCCCAGCAGGGTGACCGCGCTGACAATCAGGCTCAGCAACAGCACCAGGGCCGTCACTGGATGGCGGGTCAATTGCTGGACGAACCCGGCTCGCCGGGAAGTGCCCCCCGTGTCCGGCAGTTCCAACTGCTGATCGGGATCGCCGGCGGGAAAACGGGCGTACAATGCACGCACGTTCTCGCTGATTTCATCCGGCACCCAGAGCACCTGCTCACCCGCCTCTTCGCTGACCCGATGGGGCACCTGCATGCGCTGCAGCAGCTTGACGAAGCCGCTCAGGTCCACTGCCAGGGGCAGGCGCAGAACCGCGACGGCACTCATTTCACCACCTCCGGCCGCTCGACATCGACCCAGACGAACTTGTGCGGATCCAGGCGGGTTTCCTGGTCGAGGCGATAGGCGACCAGCTTGCCGTAGAGCACCGCGCTGTAATCCAGGCAGGCCAGGTTCGGGCGGATCGGCGCGGGTTTGCCGCTGCGCCAATAGTGACCGACGAACAGCAGCGGCTCATCGACGCCATAGCGCAGCAGGTTGTTTTTTTCATCCGACGACAACGGCGTGCGGGCCACCGGTTCCGGCAAGGCGTCGGGCTGGAACACGATGTCGCCGTATGTCTGCGGGTTGTCTTCCCAGAACTTGGTGCGGAAAAACGAACGGGTCAGGCCATCGCCGCCCGTCAGCGTCAGGCCGTGGGGCAGGCGCATGTCCGTGCCGCGCAGCAAGCGATCGAACACCGTGCAGGCAAAACTGCCCGGTTGCGCCGAGGCCTGGAGGAAATGCTCGTCGACACAACCGTCCGGGAACAGGCCCCGCAGCGGTTCGATCAGGCCGGCATCCCAACAGGCGTGCACCACCCGGAAGCGGCCAGCGTCGACAAACAGCGGCAGCTCATAGAACCATTCGAGAAAGTCATGCCAGTCGCCGGGATGCTGCTCGAACTGGGTCAGTGTCTCGTTGAGCAGGCGGGCATGGCGCGGCGTGTGTTCGCGCACGTAGCGCTGGCCGCTGCCCGGCAATGCCGGTGTGCTCCAGCCCAGGGCGTTGAACTCGTGGTTGCCCATGATGCACAGCGCTTGGCCGGCCATGACCATGTCATGGACGATGTGCAGCGCCTCGCGGATCCGCGGGCCACGGTCGATGATGTCCCCCAGGAACACGGCCATGCGCGACGGATGCCGCCAGACCCCGCCCTGCTTGTGGTAACCGAGTCGGTCCAGCAGGTGTTCCAGGGTCAGGGCGCATCCATGCACGTCACCGATCAAATCGTAACTGCGCGCAGGATCGAGCATCAGTCGCCTCCACCCCCCAACCGACTGCCCCAGCCAAGCTTGGTCCGGCAGACTTCGTAGTAATTGTGATCCAGCGGATGGATCAGGCGCAGCTTCTGCGCTTTTTTGCTGACGGTGATGGTGTCGCCCGGCGCGCAGGTGAAATGGTTCTGGCCGTCACAGGACACTTGCGGGTAGATCTGCATATCCTTGGACACGACGATTTTCAGCTCACTGTTGCCATCGACCACGATCGGTCGCCCAGACAAGGTATGGGGGTACATGGGCACAATCACAATAGCGTCGAGCTTGGGATGCATGATCGGCCCACCGGCCGACAGCGCATAGGCGGTGGAACCGGTGGGGGTGGCGACGATCAGGCCGTCGGCTTTCTGGCTGCAGACGAACTGGCCGTCGATGTACAGCTCGAACTCGATCATCCGCGTGGATTTACCGGGGTGCAGCACCACGTCGTTGAGGGCATCGCCCTGGCCGATGGCCTCGGCATGACGGCGGACCTCGGCCTGCAGCAGGAAGCGGTTTTCCACCAGGTAGTGGCCGTCCAGCACCTCGGCGACCTTGATCTCCAGCTCGTCGGGGCGGATATCGGTGAGGAACCCCAGGCTGCCCCGGTTGATCCCCAGCACCGGGATGTTGTGTCGTGCCAGGGCCCGGGCGGCCCCCAGCAGGCTGCCGTCGCCGCCGACCACGATGACCATGTCACAGACTTCGCCGAGCATCTTGCGCGACGACGTCTGCAGGCCATGGCCCGGCAGGACTTCGGCGATGGTATCTTCGAGGATCACATGCAGGTGCCGCTCCAGGAGGAAACGTTTGAGACGGCGAACGGTGTCCAACACCTGCGAACTGCCCAGGCGACCGATGATGCCGATATTGCGAAATTGCTCCATGAGGCTCCTGCGAGGGTCTGCGGCGGGCGAAAAACACGATTATGGGCGAAAGCGCGCCGTAGACAAAATCCTTTAAGCCTTGCCCATGGCGCAATGCTGTTCATCCAAGGTTTAGCTGAACCACTGTGGCGAGGGAGCTTGCTCCCGCTGGACTGCGAAGCAGGCCCCTTGGGGCGGTTGCTATGCAACCGAGCGGGAGCAAGCTCCCTCGCCACGGGTTCTTTACTTTCCTGGAATGAACAGCATTGGCCACAGAGCGGCTATGCTCGCAAAATGATCCTGTTCCCTGAATTGCTGGACTTGCCCCGACGCCTGCACCATCCCGAAGTGCGCGACCTCGCGTGGGCGATCATCGCCCCGCCGATGCTCATCGACACGCCCTGGCCCCAGCGCCATCCCCTGGCTGGCAGTGACTGGGTGCAGGAGCCTGGCCGACTGGAACACTGGCTGCGGCAACTGGACCGCGACAGCTATCCGTTGCTGCACTGCCTGTCCCAAGGGCGAACGCGCCGCCTGGGCCTGTATTACGAAAGACTGTGGCAGTTTGCCGTGCAGCATGCCCCGGGCATCGAATTGATCGCCGCCAACCTGCCGATCCGACGCGAAGGCCATACCCTGGGGGAGCTGGACCTGTTGCTGCGTGATCGCGACGGCATCCACCACCTGGAACTGGCCATCAAGTTGTACCTCGGGCCCCAGCACGGAAACGGGCTGGACGCCGCGCAATGGCTGGGCCCGGGTTGCCATGACCGGCTCGACCGCAAGCTGGCGCATCTGCGCGAACACCAACTGCCGATCTCGGCCCGCCCGGAAAGCCGCGAGGCCCTGGCGGCACTGGGAATCGAGCCCTCGGGCCTCGAACTGTTTCGCTCCGAGCTCTGGCTGGGCGGGTATTTGCTCTACCCCTGGCCGGGCCAGGCCGAACCACCGGCCGGTGCCCATCCCAGGCATTTACGCGGGCGCTGGCTGCATCAACGGGACTGGTCTGCGTTCATCGCCCAACGTCCGCCGGGCCGCTGGCAACCCCTGCCCCGCGCCGCCTGGCTGGCCCCGGCGCATTATCCGGCCGAACAAACCTGGAGCACCGCGCAACTGGAGGCCTGGCGTATGGCCCTGGACCCCATGGCGCCGGCACAATTGATGGTGCGCCTGAGCGAAAACGCCGAGGGTGATTGGGAAGAAGCCGAGCGGGTGTTCCTGGTGGCGGATCGTTGGCCGGATGTGCCGGGCGGTGGCTGAGCCTTGTGCTGCCTGTCAGGGCCTCATCGCGAGCAAGCTCGCTCCCACATTGGAAAGCACTTTTCTGCAAAAGTGAGTTCCCACACTGGAATGCACGCCCTTGTGGGAGCGAGCTTGCTCGCGATGAAGCCAACTCGGTTCTAGAAGGACAACCGCACAGCCAGCGCCGCCAACGTCACCAGCAACACCGGCACGGTCAGCACAATCCCGACCTTGAAGTAATACCCCCAGCCGATCTGGATGTTCTTGCGCGCCAGCACATGCAGCCACAGCAACGTCGCCAGGCTGCCAATCGGCGTGATTTTCGGGCCCAGGTCACTGCCGATGACGTTGGCGTAGATCATCGCCTCCTTCACCGCCCCGGTGGCCTGGCTGGCGTCGATGGACAAGGCGCCGATCAGCACCGTCGGCAAATTGTTCATGGCCGACGAGAGCAACGCCGTCAGCACACCGGTGCCCATGGCCGCGCCCCACACGCCATATTCGGCGAAACCGTCGAGCCAGTGGGCCAGGTAACCGGTCAGCCCGGCGTTGCGCAGGCCATAGACCACCAGGTACATGCCGAGGGAAAAGATCACGATCTGCCAGGGCGCTTCCTTCATTGCCTTGCGGGTGGAGATCTTGTGGCCGTGGGCCGCGACCGCCAGCAGCAACGCAGCACAGACCGCCGAGATCGCACTGATGGGAATCCCCAGCGGCTCCAGGGCAAAGCAGCCCAGCAGCAGGATCACCAACACCGCCCAGCCGGCATAAAACGTCGCCTTGTCGTGGATCGCCGTCGCCGGATCATCCAGTTGATCGGGGTCATAGTCGCGCGGAATGTCGCGACGGAAGAACCACAGCAGAATGGCCAGGCTGGCCGCCACGCTCACCAGGTTCACCGGCACCATGACCGCCGCGTAGCGGTTGAAACCAATGCCGAAGAAGTCCGCCGAGACGATGTTCACCAGGTTCGACACCACCAGCGGCAGGCTCGCACTGTCGGCAATGAAACCGGCGCCCATCACGAACGCGAGGGTCGCCGCCGGGGAAAACCGCAACGCCAGCAGCATCGAGATCACAATAGGGGTCAGGATCAACGCTGCCCCATCATTGGCAAACAACGCCGACACCAGCGCCCCCAGCAGCACCATGAACGCAAACAGCTTGCGCCCGCTGCCCCGCCCCCAGCGGGCCACATGCAGGGCCGCCCAGGCGAAGAACCCCGCCTCGTCCAGCAACAGGCTGATGATGATCAGCGCGACGAACGTCCCGGTGGCGTTCCAGATGATCTGCCAGACCAGCGGGATATCACTGACCTGCACCACCCCGCTCAACAAGGCCAGCACCGCCCCCAGCGTCGCACTCCAGCCAACGCCCAGCCCCTTGGGCTGCCAGATCACCAACGTAATGGTCAGCAGGAAAATCAATGACGCGATGAGCATGCGCAACAGCCTTGGAAAAGGGATGGGAAAAAAGTAATCAGCAGCAACGTGCCACCGGACGATCAGGCATGGCATTCAAGCGCTGCACGTCCGCTGTCAGCCAGGCGGTACTGGCCGCCAACGCCTGCTCCAACATCGTACTGACCCAGGCCGGTAACTGCGGGTGCTGGCGGTAATAAACCCACTGCCCCTGGCGTCGGTCGCTGAGCAACCCAGCGTTGCGCAACTGCGCCAGGTGCCGGGAGATCTTCGGCTGGCTCAGGCCCAACGCGGCGGTGAGCTCACAGACACACAACTCGCCTTCACGGGCCACCAGCAACGCAATGCGCGTACGGGTGTCATCGGCCAGGGCCTTGAAGACATCGACGGGATTGGGGTAATCGGGCATGGCGTGGGAAGCCTGGGATGAGCGAATGGCGAATATATGGATATTCGAATACTCAGTAAAGCCCTGGATAGGTCGCGCAAAACGCTTTTGTGGCGAGGGAGCTTGCTCCCGCTCGGTTGCGCAGCGACCGCCCAAAGGGGCCTGCTGCGCAGTCCAGCGGGAGCAAGCTCCCTCGCCACGGGGTACGGGTTATGTCAGCTAGCGCGGTTCGCCATTATCCGGCGGATACCCAGCGCCACATGTCGCCGCAAACCATTTGGTTAAGCAGTCAAGATCCGCTTTCTTTATAGCTGGCGAATGCGAATATTATCCACATCGGTGATCCCAATTTCTGTACTGAACCCCAGCATATCGATTGGAGCGTCAGGTGTTAAGACAGTTGAATATGGCTCCCAGCTATGCAGAGGATAGATGAGGAGGCTAAATTGTCGCTGCCCGGATCCATTGCCAAAAAAAACCAAGGGAGTGGCGCCGGAAAGGCTGCGGCAAACAAAGCTAAGCTCATAGCGAACACCCTGCTGGAGTGAAATACGCAACAATGCTCCCCCGTGGTCAGCTGGGGCCTCCCGCCCCATTCGGCCAAAATAGTTACCATCCTCATGAACGACTTCAAACAATTTTGCATCTTCCCAACCATTAGCATTCCCACCATCAAATGGGGTGTAATGATCCACCGTCCGCTCTTCGTTTCGAACCATATAGGTCCGCAACGGAAAAGTAACCGCCTCACTCTGGCTGTTGCTGCGATTGAAAGTAACCCGCAACACCACCTTCAACTGAGATCCATCACGCAGTTTCTCAAGCTCGGCCCGAGGAATCTCTTTAGACAGCCCGGCAGATACTTCGCCCTGGACAACTTCTTTATTGGTGTAAAGCGTAATCGTATAGTCAGACCCATCACTGGCGACCCCTTCGCAGCTTAGCCAGACCCGCTGGCCGGCGGCAATCAGCGGCCAAGGTGCCGCCGTGACACGGGCATCCCCCGTGAAGCTACCCAGGTCCAACTCACTACCAATTCCCCCCTGCGCCGCCTCCGGAATCAGAGGCATCGCCAGGCTGGCCGCAGGCATCGCCTGTACATTCAGCGTAAACGAATCCGAAGGTGGCGACTCCACGCCAGCCTGGATCACCGTATAGGTGACGGTCACCGCCTTGCCCAAGCTAAACGCCACTACGCTGTTGTCGATCGGTACTTCCCAGCCGTCCCTGACCGGCCATTCGTCCGAGGTGTAGGAGCCTTCGGCGGGCGTGCCCGGGGCGCCGGTCCAGGTGACTTTCAGTTTGTCGCTGGGCTGCAGCGCGGCGTTGGCCGGTACCACGATGGTCAGCGAATCCTTGGCATTGACCGGGTTCAGGGTGGCACCGTTGGCCTCTTTCACCGAGGGGGCCGTCAGTTCCAAGGCCGAACCGACCGTCAGGTGCCGGACGATGGAGTTGCCCAGGGGCGTAGCGCCACGGGTGATGGAGTAGCTGACATCCACGGTGCCGTTCAGGTTACCGCTCACATAAGTGAACGGCACGGTAAACGGCACCGCCTTGCCCGCTGTATTACCCGTCAAGGTTCTCGACTGGTCCGGGGCATTGCTCATTGAGCCGCGCCAGCGCAGCACGACAACATCCTCGGGTAGGGTTGCGGTGTAGGTGGCGATGACGTTGGCGCCGATGGCGGGGTTGACGTCGTCCGGGTTCAGCACGTCGTTGGGCGCTTCCACCACCGTTGGGATCGGCAGCGACGGCGCCGCGGCACCCACCGTCAACCTCAAGGACTCCGACTCGGGCTGGCCGTTCACGCTGTAGTACACCGTGAGCGAGCCGCCCTCGAGGCGCTTGACCTGCTCTTTGTCCAGGTTCGCCAGCACCGGCGCGCCAACCGCCTCCCCGCCCACGATGGCCGTCACTTCATGATAAGTCGGAAGCGTGGTGGAGGTACGACCGTCGCAAATGATGATGATCTCATCGCCAGCCACACGTCCCGGATAGTAAGGAACGGAAAGCGTGTAGAAATTCAGGTCCGGGTCCAGCGTGCCGCCCACGGCTTCCACAATGTCGGGGGCCAGGTATTGGCGGGTATCGCCGATCACGGTCACGGAGGTGCTTTTCGACGGAAGGTCCCTCTCGCCACTGCGGATCCGCACGTAACCCACCGTGGCCCGCCCCTTGGCGATCGCCGCGACATCGGCATAGGGGATGGTGAAATCATAGAAGTAGGGAATGGTTTGAACCGTTTCCTCCAGCGGGCCAACGATCACCGGTGAACTGTCGGCGGCGGTGCCACGCCAGGTCATGCGCAAGAGATCTCCAATGGCATGCTCGTAGCGGTTGGCGGTGACCCGCACAGTGACCGGATTTCCGGCCAGTTCGGCGAGGTCGACTTCTTCAACGGGAAAACCATTGACCAGCACCAACGGCGGATCGAGCCGGTTGTTGTTCAGATCGACCAAAATCCGGGTCACCGCCGACCAGCGCCAGTACCCGCCTGGGTAATTGCCGCATTCATCCACCACCTGATAGGCCACGGCGATGCCATCGCTGTCGCCGGCTCGCTCGATCACATCGAGGGGGACGGTGATAACGATCTCCCCGCCCGCTTCCTCTTCGTCTCTGGTCACCGTGTGATAGACATTTTCAGTTCCCCAGGCCACGTTGATCCTGTCATTACGACGCATGAACAGGTACGGCTTGATCGTGACCGGCACACCGGCCTCGGCCTCATCGGGGCCGACGCCGTTGTCGAGGATGTCTTGGGGGATCGAATACCGCAAACCCGAGTGACCCGGGGTGCCTTGGTCCTCATCGAAACCGCCGGGCGGGTCGAGTTTGACCAACAGTTTCCACTGCGGCTGCGACTCTTCAGGCCGCGCTGCACCTACGCGCAGGACACTGTAGAACACCGGAAAAGCGTCGCCCCTGACGATGTGCCCCTCATCGATACGGAAAGCCAATTGCTGGTTCTTTTGATCTTGATCGATCTCAGTGCTCCATACGGGCGTTGCCTCGTCCTTCCAGTAGAACTTGAAGGCGTCACCAATCTCCATGCTGGTCCAGGGATCAACGATGCAGAGCAATCCCCCCTCCACCAATCTGGCCGGGATGCCGGCGTCATACCCCTCGACGGAGAGCGTCCAGCCCGGGATCCAGGGAGGATCAAGGCTCAGAGGGTTGCTGTCAGGCACATAACGCGGAGGAAATCGCTTTTTCATGGAGAACACCTCGACGCTTGAAGGGCTGCCCAATAAAACAGTAGAGGCGCAGTGAACGTGAGGTGATTAGGACGCACTGGAATGAGAGCGTCTACTGTCAGAGTTGACAGTAGGGTGGGGATTTAAAGCGATACATGAAACCCGTGGCGAGGGAGCTTGCTCCCGCTCGGTGTGCGCAGCGACCGCCCAAAGGGGCCTGCTGCGCAGTCCAGCGGGAGCAAGCTCCCTCGCCACAGGGTTTCTTAAATCTCGGTTATCAGGCCTTCTTATGTTGCTCGACCCACTTGCCGTAGGCATCAATGAATTTCTGCAAGAACGGCTTCAACGACTCCGACAGCTTGCCCGCCTCGTCGAACGCCGTCCCAGCGTTACTCAGGTAGCCTTCCGGCTGCTGCATGCAGGGCACGTCAAGGAACACCAGGGACTGGCGCAAATGATGATTGGCGCCGAAACCGCCAATGGCACCCGGCGAAGCGCTGATCACCGCGCCCGGTTTGCCACTCAGGCAACTCTGGCCGTAGGGACGCGATCCCACATCGATGGCGTTTTTCAACGGTGCCGGCACCGAACGGTTGTATTCCGGCGTGACGAACAACAAGGCATCGGCCGCGCCCACCTGCTGGCGGAAAGTGCTGTAGGCTGGCGGAGGGGAAACATCGATGTCTTCGTTGTAGAGCGGCAACTCGCCAATCTCGATGATATTCAGTTTGAGGTTGGCTGGCGCCAGGTCAGCCAGTGCCAGCGCGACCTTGCGGTTGATCGATGCCTTGCGCAGGCTGCCCACCAAAACGGCCACTGTGTAGACATTACTCATGAGAGGCTTCTCGACTGTCGGCTCAAAGGAGCCTGTAGTTATAGATGATCGGGGTGACAATTGGACCAGTGGAGCGACAAAAACCGGCCGGCTGGACTATTTTTTTCATGTAGGAAAACTTACCGCGCTTGACCAGGGTCTACAGAACCGCAAATCGAGTGATTTATTTCCAGAGGTTCTAAGCAATGGCAGCAGTACTTGTCGGACAATTTCATGCGCGGGACGCCGAAGGTCGCGTCTACTCGGTGCATGAGTTTCAGGAATCGACCCCGTCGCCCGACGGAAATGGCAAGGAGCCTGTCACTACCTATAAATTGGCTATCGGGGATCGAGTCAACAAGCTCGACGATGGCAGATTTATTCTCGTGCAATCTCAAATCGAATTGACGCGCGAACCGGAAACGCCACTGCCCACTCAAACGCCCGCTGAAACGCAAATAGCTTCATAACCGTTGGTTATGAGCAGAAGTCATACCCGGACTTGGGTTAGGATTCAGCCACTCAATGGCTCATCCGCCGAACATGGACTTCTTGCATGCGTTTACGCCACATCGAAGTGATCCAGGCGCTGCTGCAGACCGGCCACCTCGGCACGGCGGCCGAATGGCTGCAACTGCCGGTGGCGGAGGTCGAGGCGATATTGCGCGACGCCGAGGCCCAATTGGGTTTCATGCTGTTCGCCAGCGTGCGCGGTCGCTTGCAGGCGACCCGGGAAACCCTTGAATTGCGCGACGGCATCACGCGGGTGTATGACACCCTCGAACCGGTGCAGCGCCTGGCCAGCAGCCTGAAACACCATCAGGCAGCGCCCTTGCGCATTATCTGCACACCGCCGCTGGCCCAGCGGTTGCTGCCCCAGAGCATCGCCGCCTTGCGTCGTCGCCATCCGGATGCGCCGTGCACCCTGCTCAGCCAACCGACCCGCGACATCGTCCACAGCCTGCTGTTGCGCGAAAGCGACCTGGGCCTGAGCCTGCACGACCCTGAACATCCCGACATCCATTGCCAGATGATCGCCCAGGGCAAACTGCAATTGCTCGCGCCCCACGGCTGGCTGCAACCCCGTCAAAAATATATTTCGCTTCAGGACCTGGCGGGCCAGCCGTTGGTGGGCCTGGATGGCCATGACCCGCTGAGCCCTGCATTCGAGCATAAACTGGCGGCGTTGCGACCGGCCCCCATGATCCAGCTCCGCGTCCAGACCCATCAGATGATGCGTGCCATGGTCGAGGCCGGCGAAGGCCTGGCCATCGTCGACCCGTTCACCGCCTCGGGCGCCAAGGACGGCGGCCTCGACGTCTGCCCGGTATCGCCCGCCATCGCGATCGGCCTCTATGCCTTGAGCCTCAACGGCGCGCCCTCTTCGCCCGCCCTTCAATCGCTGCTGGAACGAATTACGGAACAAGCCGAGGCGTTGCTGAGCCACTGATCGACATGCCCAGTGGATCGTCGAACAGCCGGTACCAGAACAGCGCGACTTCGGCGGTATGCCGGTCAATGCCGCGATAGCGCAGGTGATCGATACCACCCAGCACATAACCGCAACGCTCATAGAGCCGGCAAGCGCCCAGATTGTTGTTCTGGGTCTCGAGCATGATGCCCGGCAGTTTTTTCTTGCGACTCCAGAACTGGGCGACATCGAGCAACGCCTTGGCCACTCCGTGGCGACGGGCCGGGGCGTGTACCGCCAGCTCGTCGATGTGGGCATAGCCGTTCCAGTTGGTGCTGACCACCAGGTGCCCGACGGGCTGGTCATCGAGGTAGGCCATGAAGATCTCGCTGTCCGGGGCATCGCGGAAGCTGCTGAACTCTTCGGGATCGATGCCATAGCACTTGCGATAAGGAACGATGGGCGTCACCGGCCATTGGCTGACGGGACGGCCGATCTGCGCCGTCACATAGTCGCTGACTTCAAAGCTGAAATCGCTGCCCCAGATGTAGGCGGCAAAGCCATCATCGACGATGCGCACCGACAGCCCGGGGTGCTTGGGATTCATGACCGGTTGCATACTGGGGAAGCTCCTCATTCCTTGAAGCACCCAACGGCGTGGTGCCATCCATTGCCCTTGTCTTTCAAATCATCACACATCAAGCGGAATCCGTACCGTAGCCTGCCCGTTACCTCAGGGTAGAAGGTCGTGGCGATTGTGGCGAGAAATGAACAATGGATGACCCTGCGGGAGCGAGCCTGTTCGCGATGGCGGTCGTTCAACCAGCATCAATGCTGGATGTGCCGCCGTCATCGCGAGCAAGCTCGCTCCCACAGGAGGGGTTTCATCAGTGCGTGGCGGCCTGTGCCTCGGCCAACTGTGTCCACAATGCCGGAGCACCCGCGGACTTGGCGATGGCTTCCAGACGCGCGGCATGCTCGGCCAGGTCGCTTTCGCTGGCGCGGATGATCCGCGATGGCTGGCGGTCGGCGGGCAAACGGCGAATTTCCGTGGCCTGGTTGCCGGAGCCTTCGCCGGTGCCGTTACCGTCCGAGGCGTTGCCGGCCAGGGACAGGCTGGTCTGGCCGCCGGTCATGGTCAGGTAGACGTCGGCCAGGATCTCGGAGTCGAGCAAGGCGCCGTGCAGTTCACGACCGGAGTTGTCGACACCGTAGCGCTTGCACAAGGCGTCGAGGCTGTTGCGCTGCCCCGGATGCCGTTCCCGGGCCATCATCAGGGTATCGAGGATGGTGCAATGCTGGGTGATGTCGGCCCGATCGTGCTGCCCCATCAGGGCGAATTCGTTGTTGATGAACCCGACGTCGAACGCCGCGTTGTGGATGATCAACTGCGCGCCCTGGATGAATTCGAAGAACTCATCGGCCACTTCGGCAAAACGCGGCTTGCCCACCAGGAACTCGTTGGTGATGCCGTGGACGCCGATAGCGCCCTCGTCACTTTCGCGGTCCGGTTGCAGGTAAACGTGGAAATGGCGACCGGTCAGGCGCCGGCCGATCAGCTCGACACAACCGATTTCAATAATCCGGTGACCATCGGTCACCGGCATGCCGGTGGTTTCGGTATCCAGTACTACAGATCTGTTGGCCATCAGTGTTCAGCTCTCAACGGGCAGTCTTGCAAAAGCGCGGATCTTAACACGCTCACGCCAGTGCATCCGCAATGTCCTGTCAGCCAGGCTTTTTATGGCTTGGCGCTCTTGTGGCGAGGGAGCTTGCTCCCGCTCGGTTGCGCAGCGACCGCCCCAGGGGCCTGCTTCGCAGTCCAGCGGGAGCAAGCTCCCTCGCCACAGGTGTCATCCTGTCCAGATCCTGACAACCCCCCTATCAGGCCTGCTTGTAGCCCCGCACCTCATCCACCCCACGATTGGCCAACTGGTCGGCCCGTTCGTTGCCGTGGTGGCCGATGTGGCCACGCACCCATTTCCAGGTGACGTTGTGGCGGTTGACCTGCTCATCCAGCAGTTTCCAGAGGTCGGCGTTTTTCACCGGCTCCTTCGCCGCCGTCTTCCAGCCGCGCTTCTTCCAGTTGGCCATCCACTCGTTGATGCCTTTCATCACGTATTGCGAGTCGGTCACCAGCAATACATCGCAAGGCCGCTTGAGCTCTTCCAGGCCACGGATGGCGCCCATCAGCTCCATGCGATTGTTGGTGGTATTGGCTTCGCCGCCCCAGAGTTCCTTCTCCACGCCCTTGCACACCAGCAACGCGCCCCAGCCGCCCGGGCCGGGGTTGCCCTTGCAGGCGCCATCAGTGAAGAGTTCTACGCTATCGCTCATGCCAATCTATCCAGAAAAAATGCAAAGGCCAGCCGACCAGGCGGTTGAGCCTGTAGTCGAAAGGCCGGCCAGGCCTGCCAAAAGGGGTTATGGCTCGATGTGACGACGATTGACCTTGGCCATCGGCAAGGGAATCAGCTTGCCCATCGGCTCGCGTCGCGCCTGACGCACCGGGCGCAGCCCGACCGCGATCTTGCGCGCCACCAGCAGGTAGAAACCACCGCCGGACAGCTGCCAATCGCCGGCCTTGCGCTCCCAGCCGGCCAGGCGAGCCTGCCACTTGGGTGATGCAAGCGGCGGACGATAGCACCCGAAGCGGCGTTTCTCCAGCGCGAAGCCCAGCAGGTTGAGCCAGTCGCCGACCCTCGACGCCGAGATGCAGCGGGCCTGGCGCAAGGCGTCGTGGGCAAACACATGACGCAACCCCCAGGTGCTCCAGGGGTTGATACCGATGATCAACAGATGCCCGCCGGGGCGCACGCTGCTGGCGGCTTCACGCAGCAAACCGTGGGGCGACAGGCAGAAATCCAGGCCGTGCTGCATGACCACCACGTCGGCGGCATGTTCGCTCAGCGGCCAGGCCTGCTCCTCGCAGACGATTTCCACCCCGGGCAACGGCGCCCCCAGGCGTACGTTGCGCTGGACCTGCGGTGCCGACGGTGGGGTTTGCGCCGAAGGCCCGTAGTGCACCAGATAGCCGCCAAAGAACCGGCCCAACTCGTCTTCGAGCATGCGCCGTTCCTCTTCCAGCAAAAATTGCCCGACAGGGCCGGACAGCCATTCACGGGCCGCGCTGATCAACGCCAGCCAGTCAGGATCAGCCTGAGCGAACGCTTCATCGGTCATTGCATTCTCCAACGCGTCAGGAAGTTCTAAGATGCGCCTTTGTTTTCCGCTTGGCGAATTCCGCGATGATACAGATCAGTGCCCTGCCCGCGTTCACCGATAACTACATCTGGTTGTTACAGGATCACTCCACCCAGCGCTGCGCCGTGGTCGACCCGGGTGATGCCGCGCCAGTACAGGCCTGGCTCGACGCCCATCCGGGCTGGGTCCTGAGCGACATCCTGATCACCCACCATCACCATGATCATGTCGGCGGCGTCCAGGCGCTGAAGAATGCGACGAACGCCACCGTCTACGGCCCGGCCAGCGAAAACATCCCGGCACGGGACCAGGCCCTGCATGACAACGACCAGGTCAGCGTGCTCGGCTGGGACTTCGATGTCTACGCGGTGCCTGGCCATACACTGGGGCACATCGCCTACTACCACCATGGCCTGCTCTTTTGTGGCGACACCCTGTTCGCCGCCGGTTGCGGCCGGCTTTTCGAAGGCACGCCCGCGCAGATGCACCACTCCCTGGGTCGCCTCGCCGCGTTGCCTGAAGATACCCTGGTCTACTGCACCCATGAATACACCCTCAGCAACCTGAAGTTCGCTGCCGCCGTGGAGCCGGGCAACCCGGACATCGCCGCCCGCCTGGAAAAAGTCAGCCGCCAACGCAACGAAGGCATCATGACGCTGCCCTCGACCCTGGCCCTGGAAAAACTCACCAACCCGTTCCTGCGCACGGCTGAAACATCCGTTAAACAAAAAGCAGACGAACGGAGCGGCCAGCGAAACCAGACGCCGAGTGAGGTTTTTGCGGCCTTGAGGGCTTGGAAAGATACGTTCTAAGGCAGCTATCGATTGATACAAAAATTCTGAAAGGTTGACCTGTTGGGGTGCGCTTCCTAGAATCGGCCGACATTTTTGCCCGGAACTTACTTCCAGCCAATGTCGTCATCCATACGCAGGTCCGTCCAGTCAGACACATTGACCCGCTTGGCTCAAGCCATTGCGGTGGCTGTGTCCGCCACCCTGGCGGGCTGCCAGAGCACGAGCCAGCTACCGCAGACCGACGCGGCGCACACCCCGAATATCGCCGCTCGCGCCAAACAGAAGCCGGTATGGCTCACCGAGAAACCCAGCCCCCAAGTGCCCCAGGACATCTGGGAACGCATGCGCCAGGGCTTCCAGCTGCAGGAAACGGCCGGCGTCAACCCGCGTATCGAGCAACAGCGCCTGTGGTTCGCCAGCAACCCTTCCTTCCTGGAAAACGCCGGTGAGCGCGGCAGCCTGTACATCCATTACATCGTCGAACGCCTTGAAGAACGCAACATGCCGCTGGAACTGGCGCTGCTGCCGGTGATCGAGAGCGCCTACAACCCCATGGCCTATTCCCGGGCCAACGCGGTGGGGCTGTGGCAATTCATCCCGTCCACGGGGCGTTACTTCAACCTGCGCCAGACCCGCTTCTATGACGGGCGACGCGACATCACCGCCTCCACCACGGCCGCCATGGACTACCTGACGCGCCTGCATGACATGTTCAACGGCGACTGGTTGCTGGCGCTGGCGGCCTACAACGCCGGTGAAGGCACGGTCAGCCGCGCCATCGAGCGCAATGAGAAGCTTGGCCTGCCCACCGACTACTGGAACCTGCCGCTGCCCAGCGAGACCCAGGCCTATGTGCCGAAGTTGCTGGCGCTGTCCCAGGTGGTGCTCGCACCCGACGCCTATGGCGTGAACCTCAACCCGATCGCCAACGAACCCTATTTCCAGGTCGTCGAGATCAACCAGCGCATGGACCTGTCCAAGGTCGCGGCAGTGGCCAATATCGACGAAGACGAGCTGTTCCAGCTCAATCCGGCCTTCAAGCAGCGCACCACCATCGACGGCCCCCAGCACCTGCTGGTGCCGACGTCCAAGGCCCAGCTGCTGACCGCCAGCCTGTCGACCATGCGCCCGGAAGAGCTGATCAGCCAGCGCGCGCTCAAGCCGGTTTTCGAATCAGCCGACGACAGCGAAGTGGAAGGTGCCAGGCGCACCTACCGCGTCAAGCGCGGCGACAACCTGGCCCAGATCGCCAAGGCCAACAACGTCCAGACCAAGGACCTGCAACGCTGGAACAAACTCAGCGGCAACAAGCTCAAGGTCGGCCAGACCCTGGTGATGCAGGACGCCAAGGCCAGCAAGGCCACCGGCAAGCGCATCAGCACCGTGATAGCCGCCAACAGCAAGGACCAGAAGAAGCAGACCCAATACAAGGTCAAGCAGGGCGATTCGTTGTACGTCGTCGCCAAGCGCTTCAACGTGGAAATGCAGCACCTCAAGCGCTGGAATCCGCGGATGGGTAAGGCACTCAAGCCTGGGCAGATGCTGACGGTCTACTCCCCGCACTGACCGAGGGACTCTCTGTGGCGAGGGAGCTTGCTCCCGCTGGGCTGCGAAGCAGCCCCAAAAGCAGCGACTCAATCCACCTGTCGCACCGAGGTGCCAGATTCGGGGTCGCTTCGCAACCCAGCGGGAGCAAGCTCCCTCGCCACAGTTCAAGCAAACCCTGAAGCTTTGAGCCCCCGCCTTTTTCCTGCCGATACAAGCTGTTACTGTACAGGCCATAAAGCCCAAGCCGCCTGGATCGGATCTCAGACTTGATACGTCCCCTCCTCCTGCTCCTGATCAGCCTGGCCTTGAGCTCTCCCGCCAGCGCAACCATCAGCGAAAGCCATGGCTATGCGCAGTTCGGCACGCTCAAGTACCCGGCCAGATTCACCCACTTCGACTGGGTCAACCCGCAAGCGCCCAAGGGCGGAGTCTTGCGGGTCATGGCATTCGGCACCTTCGATACGCTCAATCCCTACACGTTCAAGGGTAGCAGCCCGGTTTCCACGCCCAACTTCCTGCAATACGGCATCAATGAGCTGAACGAACCGCTGATGGTCGGCACTGGCCAGTACGCACCGTCCGGCGATGAACCGACGTCAAGCTATGGCCTGATCGCCCAGTCGGTGGAATACAGCGAAGACCGCAGCTGGGTAGTCTTCAACCTGCGCCCCGAAGCGCGTTTCCACGATGGCGTGCCCATCACCGCCTATGACGTGGCGTTCTCCTACAGGACGCTGCTCAAGGATGGCCACCCGCAATACCGCACCAACCTGCAGGAGGTGCTGCGGGTCGACATTCTCAACCCGCTGAAAATCCGCTTCGTCTTCAAGCGTTCGGGCAATCCCTTGCTGATCCTGCGCCTGGGAGAGCTGCCGGTGCTGCCCCAGCATTACTGGAAAGGCCGCGACTTCAAGGCGACGACCTTCGAACCGCCCCTGGGCAGCGGGCCGTATCGCATCACCAAAGTGCAGCCAGGCCGCCAATTGGTGTTCGAGCGGGTCAAGGACTACTGGGGCAAGGACCTGCCGGTCAACCGCGGCAAGTACAACTACGACCGCATGGACGTGGAGTTCTACCGTGACAGCGAAGTCGCCTTCGAAGCCTTCAAGGCTGGCGAGTTCGACATCTACATCGAACACCAGGCCAAGAACTGGGCCAACGGCTATCAATTCCCGGCGGTCAACCGAGGCGATGTGATCAAGGCGCAGATACCCCACCAGATCCCGACCCAGACCCAGGGCCTGTTCATGAACACCCGGCGCGGCACGTTCGCCGAGGTCAAGGTGCGCGAAGCCCTGGGGCTGATGTTCGACTTCGAGTGGACCAACCGCACCCTGTTCAGCGGCGCCTACAAGCGCACCCTCAGCTATTACCCCAACAGCGAATTCTCCGCCACTGGCCTGCCGGTGGGTCATGAATGGCTGCTGCTCAAGCCATACCGGGATCAATTGCCGCCCAAACTGCTCACCGAACCCTTCAGCTTGCCCAAGACCGACGGGCGCGGCATTCCCCGGGAAACCCTGCGCAAGGCATTGGGACTCTTGAAGGAAGCCGGCTGGAATCTTAACGGCCAACGCCTGCTGAACGCCGACCACCAGCCCCTGAGCTTCGAAATCCTGCTGGTGAACCCGAACCTGGAGCGTATCCTGCAACCCTACGTCGAAAACCTTGCCAGCATCGGTGTTCAAGCCCGGCTGCGCACGGTGGACCGCGCCCAATACAAACAGCGCCTGGACCAGTTCGACTTCGACATGATCCTGCTGACCTTGAACCAGACCCTCAGCCCGGGCCTCGAGCAATGGCAGTACTTTCACTCCAGCCAGGTCGGGGTCAAGGGCAGCAAGAACTACGCAGGGATCGCCAACCCGGTGGTCGACCACCTGCTGGAGAAACTGCTCGCCGCCCAGACCCGCGACGAACAGGTCGCCGCCGGCAAGGCCCTGGATCGTGTACTGCTGTGGCAGCATTACTGCATTCCCAACTGGTATCTCAATTATCATCGCCTGGCGTACCGCAACCGGTTCGCCTTCGTCACCACGCCGCCCTATACCCTGGGCCTGAGCGCCTGGTGGCTGAAATCTTCGGAGAAAGATCAATGAAGCCTTTACGTGCCCTGCTCCTGCAGGCCAGCAGCCTGTTGTTCGCCGGGCTGGCCTGCGCCGCGCCGCAGCATGCCGTGACCTTGTACAACGAGCCGCCGAAATACCCCGCCAACTTCCAGCACTTCGACTACGTCAACCCGGACGCGCCCAAGGGCGGCATCTTCCGCCAGGGCGGCTTTGGGGGGTTCGACAGCCTCAACCCGTTCATCAGCAAAGGCGTGCCAGCCGATGACATCGGCCTGATCTACGACACCTTGGCCAAGCAGGGCCTGGACGAACCCTTCACCGAATATGGCCTGATCGCCGAAAAAATCGAGAAAGCCCCGGACAATGGCTGGGTGCGCTTCTACCTACGCCCCGAAGCCCGTTTCAACGATGGTCATCCGGTACGGGCGGAAGACGTGGTCTTCAGCTTCCAGACCCTGACCAAGGACGGCGCACCAATGTTCCGCGGCTACTACAACGACGTCGCCGAAGTCATCGCCGAAGACCCGCTCAAAGTCCTGTTCAAGTTCAAGCACACCCAAAATCGCGAGCTGCCGCTGATCCTCGGCCAATTGCCGGTACTGCCGAAGCACTGGTGGGCCGAGCGTGACTTCAACAAGGGCAACCTGGAGATTCCCCTGGGCAGCGGCCCCTACAAGGTCGCCGAAGTGAAGGCCGGCCGCTCGATCCGCTATGAGCGGGTGAAGGACTACTGGGGCAAGGACCTGCCGGTCAATCGCGGGTTCTACAACTTCGACGTGCTGGTCACCGACTACTACCGCGACAACACCGTCGCGGTCGAGGCGTTGAAAGCCGGGCAGTTCGATTACTGGCTGGAAATGACCGCCAAGAACTGGGCCAACGCCTACAACATCCCGGCCGTGACCGAAGGTCGGCTGATCAAGGAACAGATCCCCAACGGCAACCCCACCGGCATGCAGGGCTTTGTCTACAACCTGCGCCGGCCGGTCTTCCAGGATGTGCGGGTGCGCAAGGCCTTGAGCCTGTTGCTGGATTTCGAGTGGACCAACAAGCAACTGTTCAACGGCGCCTACGCCCGCACCCGCAGCTATTTCGAGAATTCGGAAATGGCCGCCACCGGCCTGCCCGGCGAAGACGAACTGAAGATTCTCGAGCCCCTGCGCGGCAAAATCCCCGAGCAGGTCTTCAGCGAAGCCTTCCAGCCTTCGATGTGCGACGGCAGCGGCATGATCCGCGACCAGCAGCGCAAGGCCTACCAATTGCTGCAAGAGGCCGGCTGGCGCATCGTCGACGACAAGATGGTCGACGCCCAAGGCAAACCGGTGGTGCTGGAGTTCCTGCTGGCCCAGACCGAGTTCGAGCGTATATTGCTGCCCTTCAAGCGCAACCTGAGCGATCTGGGCATCGACCTGGTGATCCGCCGAGTGGACGTCTCCCAATACATCAATCGCGTGCGCTCCCGGGACTTCGACCTGGTGGTGGGCAGCTTCCCGCAATCCAGCTCGCCGGGTAACGAACAGCGTGAGTTCTGGATGTCCGCCGCCGCCGACAAGCCCGGCAGCCGCAACACCATGGGCCTGAAGGACCCGGCCGTGGATCAACTGGTGGAGCAACTGATCAATGCCGACTCGCGCAAGAGCCTGGTGGCTCACGCCCGGGCATTGGACCGGGTCTTGCAATGGGGCTACTACGTGATTCCCAACTGGCACATCAAGACCTGGCGCGTGGCCTACTGGAACCACATCGGTCATCCGAAAATCACGCCGACCTATGACATCGGCACCACCACCTGGTGGGTCAAGCCGGAGGTCAAGCCGGCCGATGAAGTAGAAAAGCAGGTCATCGAGCAGCAAATCGCCGCCCCTGCGAGCGTGGAGTAACAAGATGCTGGCTTACATTTTTCGGCGACTGCTGCTGATCATCCCGACCCTGTTCGGCATTCTGCTGATCAACTTCGTCATCATCCAGGCTGCGCCCGGCGGGCCGGTGGAACAGATGATCGCCAAGCTCGAGGGTTTCGAGAGCGCCACCAGCCGCATTGCCGGCGGCGGTGCCGAGGTGTCGGTGGCCGGTTCTTCCTACCGCGGGGCCCAGGGTCTGGACCCGACGCTGGTCAAGGAAATCGAACGCATGTACGGCTTCGACAAGTCGGCCCCCGAACGCCTGTGGATCATGATCAAGAACTATGCCCACCTGGACTTCGGCGACAGTTTCTTCCGCGATGCCAAGGTCATCGACCTGATCAAGGAAAAGATGCCGGTGTCCATCTCCCTCGGGCTGTGGAGCACCCTGATCATGTACCTGGTGTCGATCCCGCTGGGGATCGCCAAGGCCACGCGGCATGGCAGCCATTTCGATGTGTGGACCAGTTCGGCAATCATCGTCGGCTACGCGATCCCGTCGTTCCTGTTCGCCATCCTGCTGATCGTGGTGTTTGCCGGCGGCAGTTATTTCGACTGGTTCCCGTTGCGCGGGCTGACCTCCAACAACTTCGACGAATTGAGCATGGGCGGCAAGATCCTCGATTACTTCTGGCACCTGGCCTTGCCCGTGACCGCCCTGGTGATTGGCAACTTCGCCACCATGACCCTGCTGACCAAGAACAGCTTCCTCGACGAAATCAACAAGCAATACGTAGTCACCGCCAAGGCCAAGGGCCTGACCCGCCATCGGGTCCTCTACGGCCACGTCTTCCGCAACGCCATGCTGCTGGTGATCGCCGGCTTCCCTTCGGCGTTCATCGGGATCTTCTTCACCGGTTCCTTGCTGGTGGAAGTGATCTTTTCCCTCGACGGCCTGGGCCTGATGAGTTTCGAAGCGGCCATCAACCGCGATTACCCGGTGGTGTTTGGCACCCTGTTCATCTTCACCTTGCTGGGGCTGGTGGTGAAACTGATCGGCGACCTGACCTACACCTTTGTCGATCCGCGCATCGACTTCGAAAGCCGGGAGCATTGAGATGAACCTGTCCCCTCTCAATCGCCGTCGTTTCGAACTGTTCAAGGCCAACAAGCGTGGCTGGTGGTCGCTGTGGCTGTTCCTGATCCTGTTCGGGCTGAGCCTGGGCGCCGAGTTGATCGCCAACGACAAGCCGCTGGTGGTGCATTACGACGACGGCTGGTACTTCCCGGCCCTCAAGCGCTACCCGGAAACCACGTTTGGCGGCGAGTTTCCCCTGGAAGCCAACTACAAGAGCCCGTACATCCGTGAACTGCTGGCGGCCAAGGACGCCTGGGTGCTGTGGGCACCGATTCCGTTCAGCTACCAGAGCATCAACTACGACCTCAAGGTTCCGGCCCCGGCACCGCCCTCCTCCGTCAATTGGCTGGGCACCGATGACCAGGGCCGCGATGTTTTGGCCCGGGTGATCTACGGTTTCCGTATCTCGGTACTGTTCGCCCTGACGCTGACGCTGCTCAGCTCGATCATCGGCGTGATCGCCGGCGCCCTGCAGGGTTTCTATGGCGGCTGGGTGGACCTGGCCGGCCAACGCTTCCTGGAAATCTGGTCCGGGCTGCCGGTGCTGTACCTGCTGATCATCCTCGCCAGTTTCGTACAGCCGAACTTCTGGTGGCTGCTGGGCATCATGCTGCTGTTTTCCTGGATGAGCCTGGTGGACGTGGTCCGCGCCGAGTTCCTGCGCGGGCGCAACCTGGAATACGTGCGCGCCGCGCGGGCGTTGGGCATGCAGAACGGCGCGATCATGTTCCGGCACATCCTGCCCAACGCCATGGTCTCGACCATGACCTTCATGCCGTTCATCCTCACCGGCGCCATCGGCACCCTCACCGCCCTGGATTTCCTCGGCTTTGGCCTGCCGCCGGGCGCACCGTCCCTGGGCGAACTGGTGGCCCAGGGCAAATCCAACCTCCAGGCGCCGTGGCTGGGCATCAGTGCGTTCGCCGTGCTGGCCGTGATGCTGAGCCTGTTGGTGTTCATCGGCGAGTCCGCTCGCGATGCCTTCGATCCGAGGAAGTGATATGAACCAGGACAATCTGATCGAAGTGCGCGACCTGGCGGTGGAGTTCATTGTCGGCGAACGCCGCCAGCGCGTGGTCGAGGGCGTCAGCTTCGACATCAAGCGCGGCGAAACCCTGGCCCTGGTGGGTGAAAGTGGCTCGGGCAAGTCGGTCACCGCTCACTCGATCCTGCGCTTGCTGCCCTACCCGCTGGCCCATCACCCCACCGGGACCATCCAGTACGCCGGCCAGGATTTGCTGGGATTGAAGGAAAAGACCATCCGCCATATCCGCGGCAACCGGATCGCGATGATTTTCCAGGAGCCGATGACCTCCCTCAACCCGTTGCACTGCATTGAAAAACAGATCAATGAAGTGCTTGGCATCCACAAGGGCCTGAGCGGCAAGGTCGCGACCCGCCGGACCCTGGAGTTGCTGGAGCTGGTCGGCATTCCCGAGCCCCACAAGCGCCTCAAGGCCCTGCCCCACGAGTTGTCCGGCGGCCAGCGCCAGCGAGTGATGATCGCCATGGCCCTGGCCAACGAGCCGGAGCTGCTGATCGCCGACGAGCCGACCACCGCCCTGGACGTCACCGTCCAGCTGAAAATCCTGCAATTGCTCAAGGAGTTGCAGGCACGATTGGGTATGTCGTTGCTGCTGATCAGCCACGATTTGAACCTGGTGCGAAGAATTGCGCATCGCGTATGTGTCATGCAGCGCGGTTGCATCGTCGAACAGGCATCGTGCGAAGAGTTGTTCCGCGCGCCGCAGCATCCGTACACTCGGGAACTGCTGGGCGCCGAGCCCAGCGGCACCCCGGCGAACAACGTCGTCGGCCCGCCGCTGTTGCAGGTCGAGGACCTGAAAGTCTGGTTCCCGATCAAGAAAGGCCTGTTCAAACGCACGGTGGACTACATCAAGGCCGTGGACGGCATCCGCTTCAGCCTGCCCCAGGGCCAGACCCTGGGTATCGTCGGCGAAAGCGGTTCCGGCAAATCCACCCTGGGGCTGGCAATCCTGCGGTTGATCGGTAGCCAGGGCGGGATCCGCTTCGAAGGCAAGCCGCTGGACAGCCTGACGCAGCAACAGGTCCGGCCACTGCGCCGGGAGATGCAAGTGGTGTTTCAGGACCCGTTCGGCAGCCTGAGCCCACGGATGTGTGTCAGCCAGATCGTCGGCGAAGGCCTGCGAATCCACAAGATCGGCACCGCGGCCGAACAGGAACAAGCGATAATCGCGGCATTGAAGGAGGTAGGCCTGGACCCGGAAACCCGGAACCGCTATCCCCATGAATTTTCCGGAGGGCAACGGCAGCGTATCGCCATTGCCCGGGCCCTGGTGCTCAAGCCGGCGTTGATTCTGCTGGATGAACCAACGTCGGCCCTGGACCGTACCGTGCAACGCCAAGTGGTGGAGCTGTTGCGGTCGTTGCAAACCAAGTACAACCTGACGTACCTGTTTATCAGCCATGACCTGGCTGTCGTCAAAGCGCTGAGCCACCAATTGATGGTGGTCAAGCATGGCCAAGTGGTCGAACAAGGTGATGCCCGCAGCATATTCGCCGCGCCGCAGCACCCCTATACACAGCAGTTGCTGGAGGCCGCCTTCCTGGCCCCAACAACTGCCGAATAACCTGAAAAGAGGAGCAACACATGGGTTTTCTCGCCGGTAAGCGCGTACTGATCGTCGGTGTCGCCAGCAAGCTGTCCATCGCATCCGGCATCGCCGCCGCCATGCATCGCGAGGGCGCTGAGCTTGCCTTCACTTATCAGAACGACAAACTCAAGGGTCGTGTCGAAGAGTTCGCACAAGGCTGGGGCTCGAGCCCTGAACTGTGCTTCCCGTGCGATGTGGCCAGCGATGAAGAAATCGCCAAGGTCTTCGAAGCGCTGAGCAAGAAGTGGGACGGCCTGGACTGCATCGTGCACTCCGTAGGCTTCGCCCCGGGCGACCAGTTGGACGGCGACTTCACCGAAGCCACCACCCGCGAAGGTTTCCGCATTGCCCACGACATCAGCGCCTACAGCTTCGTGGCCCTGGCCAAGGCCGGTCGCGAAATGATGAAAGGCCGCAACGGCAGCCTGCTGACCCTTTCGTACCTGGGCGCCGAGCGCACCATGCCGAACTACAACGTCATGGGCATGGCCAAGGCCTCCCTGGAAGCCGGCGTACGTTACCTGGCCGGTTCCCTGGGCCCGGACGGTACCCGCGTCAACTGCGTATCGGCAGGTCCCATCCGCACCCTCGCCGCTTCCGGCATCAAGAACTTCCGCAAGATGCTGGCCGCCAACGAAGCCCAAACCCCGCTGCGTCGCAACGTCACCATCGAAGAAGTCGGCAACGCCGGCGCCTTCCTGTGCTCGGACCTGGCATCGGGCATCAGCGGTGAAATCATGTACGTGGACGGCGGCTTCAACACCACCGCCATGGGTAACCTCGAAGAGTAATCTTCACGCTACAGCAAAAACGCCGCTTGCCCTGGAAAGGCCAAGCGGCGTTTTTTATGCCCACCACACCTCCCCGTGGGAGCGAGCTTGCTCGCGA
>NZ_JACNDD010000083.1:0-29466 GCF_017351395.1 Pseudomonas sp. FW305-28 | reverse complement strand
CGTCGGCCTGCTGCCCACCCGGGAGCAACTGGTACGCGCCGAGCGCATCACCAATGAATACCGCGCCAAGCTGGAAGCCGAAGGCAATCCGTGCAAGTTGATCTTTGTCACGCCGGACTACTATGAAGAACGCCCCAAGGGCTGCATGAACGGCTGGGGCAGCATTTTCCTCACCGTCACGCCGGACGGCACGGCACTGCCCTGTCACGGCGCCCGACAGCTGCCGGTGCAGTTTCCCAATGTGCGCGACCACAGCATGCAGCACATCTGGTACGACTCGTTCGGTTTCAACCGTTTCCGCGGTTATGACTGGATGCCCGAACCGTGCCGCTCCTGCGATGAAAAAGAAAAGGACTTCGGTGGCTGTCGCTGCCAGGCGTTCATGCTCACGGGGGACGCCAGCAATGCTGATCCGGTGTGTAGTAAATCCGCACATCACGGGATAATCCTGCAGGCTCGCGAAGACGCAGAGTACGCCACGCAAACCATTGAAGAACTGGCCTTTCGCAATGAACGAAACTCGCGCCTCATCGTTAAAGGCTGATCGTCTCAGCGACAGAAACAACTGATTGGTCGACGATAGATTCGATGACGGTAACGTCCAACGCGCAGCAAATATCACCTGCAACACCTGAGGGATTCAGGCGCCCGGCGTCGTGGATGGCTCATCATTAGTGAGTAAAGCTCAGCACTGCATCAATAGCTCACAGGCTAATCAATTAAAAATCAGCCTGTAGAATATCCCCATACCGACAACAAATTCATTCCGGATATCGAGTAAGCATCTTAACCCTTGCCGCCCTCGATCATCTCGCGTCATCCACAGAAACAACGGGCGCACGTTCCCAAACCAATGCGTTATTAGGCGGGAACAGCTTGCTTAAAACCTTCCCTATTTAACGGTTCAGAACAAGCTTATAGCTATTCTCGACCCCCAAAGAACTCAGGACACTTATGAACCTTGCCAAACTTACAGCTTCTATCATTTTAATCACCGGCCTGGCTGGCTGCGCGACTGAACTTCCGACGCTTAAGGATGGCGAATCCATTGTCAATCTTCACGAGCAGATCGGTGATGAAATGCTGGCCAGACGCCTGGATACGCAACGTGCAGAGAACCTGACTTATTTCAAAGTATCGCCAGGGGCGCATACGATGGAAGTTGGGGTAGTTACCAAGGGCTACCAGGAAAGCCAACACCGCTGTGTTGCCACCCTGTCCTATGACAATTTCTTACCGAATGAACGTTACACCTTGATGGAAAGTAGTGCGGGAAAAGAGGTAAAAATTGAACTTATTGACAGCAAAGGTAATACCTTGGCTCAAACTGACAAAATGCCCTGCTTGTAATTTCCCGCAGAGCAGGTGACAGCGAGGTACCACCTAAGTACACAGTAATCATGACAGTTTCACTCCACGCTAAAACAATAACGCCCGGCCTATCGCCGGGCGTTTTTGCTTAGTCGCCCTCAGAGTTTATGCGTGCCCCGCTCGTTCCATCCCCCACCCAGTGCACGATACAAGCTCACTTCAGCCTGCAACTGCGCAAGACGATCGTTGATCAGCCCTTGTTGGCTGCTAAACAGCGAGCGCTGCGCGTCCAGGAAAGTCAGGTGGCTGTCCACGCCGATTCGATAGCGACGCTCGGCAAGCTGATAATAATCTTGGCTGGCGTTAACGAGATCCTTCTGTGCCTGCAACTGGTCGACGTAAGTTTTACGTGCAGTCAACCCGTCGGAGACCTCCTGGAAAGCAGTCTGGATAGCTTTCTCGTAGTTGGCCACACCAATGTCTTTTTGGATCTTTGAGTAATCCAGACTAGCGCGTAACGCGCCAGCATTGAAAATCGGCAAGCTGATGGTAGGGGAAAACGCCCAACTGCCTGAGCCACTTTTGAACAGCCCATCCAGATTCGCGCTCGAGGTGCCAGCATTTGCCGTAAGGCTGATGCTAGGAAAAAACGCCGCTCGCGCCGCACCGATATTTGCGTTAGCCGCCAGGAGCGAATGCTCGGCAGCTAGGATGTCAGGACGGCGGACGAGTAAATCACTAGGCAGTCCGGCCGGTACGTTGGCGAGCAAGTCGCCATCCAAGGACTGTGGCTCTGGCAAATCGGCGGGCAGTCCTGTACCGAGAAGAAGCACCAAAGCATTCTCGTCTTCGGCTACCCGGCGCTGGTAGTTTGCCAAGCTCGCCCGCGCACCTTGCACCGAGGTACGCGCCTGTGCGAGATCAAGCGCAGAAGCCACACCCACCTGATTGCTCCGAGCGGTCAGACGCAAGCTCTCTTCATAGGCGCCCAATGTATTCTCGGTGAGCTTGAGCAATTCACGGTCAGCTTGCCAGGTGAGGTAGGCATTGGCCACGCTCGAAACGATGCTGATCTGGGTCGAGCGTCGGGCCTGGGCGGTAGACAGATACGTTTCCAATGCCTGCTGGCTGAGACTGGCGATGCGACCAAACAGATCCAACTCGTACGAACTGATTCCCAGGTTGACGTCATATTGGCTGGAAATACTGGCCTGACCGGACTGCGTCTGAGCACTCGGCAGTCGCTGTCGTGTTCCGCTGGCGTTGGCGCCAATCGCCGGAAACAGGTCAGCTCTCTGGATTCGGTATTGCGCCCGGTACGCCTCAACGTTCAGTGCCGCGACCTTCAGGTCGCGGTTATTGATCAAGGCAGTCTGGATCAATCGCTGCAATGCCGGATCGTGGAAAAACTCGCGCCACCCCTGCTCCACAGCGGCCTGGTCGGCAGCGTTGGTTGCCTGATAGGCAGGACCCTGCGGATATTGCGCCGCAACTGGAGCCTGCGGTCGCTGATACTCAGGGATCAGTGAGCAACCACTCAGAACAGCGGCGCTGATCGCGAGACCGATTAAAGAGCGAGTCATTGGCCTGCCTCCTCACGCATAGCAGTTTCGTCCTGCTTCTTGCGGCTGCCTTTAAACAAGGTTGAAACGGAAACGAAGAACAGGGGAACCCAAAAAATCGCCAGAACGGTGGCCGTTATCATGCCGCCGATCACCCCCGTGCCGATGGCGTGCTGACTGCCAGAGCCGGCTCCGCTGGAAATGGTCAGAGGCAGCACGCCGAGAATGAATGCCAAGGACGTCATCACGATCGGACGCAGACGCATACGACAAGCCTCGACCGTCGCTTCCAGCAACGGTGTACCTTTTTCATTCAATTCCTTGGCAAACTCGACGATCAGGATCGCATTCTTCGCCGCCAACCCCACAGTCACCAACAGACCCACTTGGAAGAACACGTCGTTGGACAGTCCCCGCAATGCCGTGGCCATTAGCGCGCCGATTACCCCAAGAGGCACGACCAAGATGACCGCAATCGGGATCGACCAGCTTTCATAGAGTGCCGCCAGACATAGAAACACGACGAGAATCGACAGCGCATACAGAGCAGGCGCTTGTGACCCTGAAAGACGCTCTTCATAGGACAACCCGGTAAAAGAGATGCCTACGCCGGGCGGCAGTTGTTCTGCAATTCGCTCGACCTCCGCCATCGCCTGGCCAGAGCTGTAACCCGGGGCGGGAGTCCCGAGAATTTGCTCGGCAGGAACGCCGTTGTAGCGCGACAGTTTTGGTGAGCCGAAGATCCACTCGGCACTCGCAAATGCCGAGAACGGGACCATCTGACCCTGGTTGTTACGCACGAACCATTTACTCAGATCCTCTGCGGTGCTGCGCGAGTCAGGCTGGCCCTGTACGTACACCCGCTTAACTCGGCCGCGATCAACGAAATCGTTCACATAACTACTGCCGTATGCCACTGACAGCGTGGTGTTGATATCGGCCAGAGAAATACCCATCGCCCGCGCGCGCTCGTCGTCGATGGTCAGGTGGTACTGTGGCTCGTCGGCCAAGCCGTTTGGGCGAACACCGGCGAGGACCGGGCTCTGGGCAGCCAGCTCAAGAAACTTGCCGCGCGCTTCCATGAGTTTTTGATGGCCCACGCTATCCTGGTCCTGCAGGTAGAAATCGAAGCCGGTGGCGTTACCCAACTCCAGTACCGAAGGCGGAACCACCGCATATACCAGGGCGTCGCGGTACTTCAGGAACTCTTGCTGGGCACGCTGGGCAATTTTGAACACAGTATTGTCACTGTCTCGTTCATCCCATGGCTTCAGGTTGACGAACGCAATCCCTGAATTCTGCCCGCGGCCGGCAAAGTTGAAGCCGTTAACGGTGAACACCGTCGCAACGGCTTTACCTTCTCCGTGCTCTTTGTCCAGCAAGTACTGACTCATGCGATCAAGCACTTTTTGCGTGGTCTCAGCCGAGCTGTTGGCCGGCGTCTGCACCTGCGTAAAAATCAAACCCTGGTCTTCATCGGGCAGGAACGAGGTCGGTATCCGGGCGAACATCCAGATCGTGCCGGCGACGATTACCAGGTAAACCATAAAGCCCGGCACCCTATGCCGAATGATCTGGCCTACGCCCTGCTCATATCCGTTGACGCAGGCATCGAACCGTCTGTTGAACCATCCAAAAAAACCGCGCTTGGGCTGACCGTGCTTTGTCGGATCGATGGGCTTGAGCAGCGTGGCGCAAAGCGCCGGGGTGAATACCAAAGCAACAAATACCGAAAGCGCCATGGCCGATACGATAGTGATCGAGAACTGCCGGTAGATCACGCCAGTGGAGCCACCAAAGAAAGCCATGGGCAACAGCACCGCCGAAAGCACCAAGGCAATACCCACCAGCGCTCCCTGGATCTGCCCCATCGATTTGCGCGTGGCCTCCCTGGGTGACAGGTGCTCCTCCGCCATCACCCGTTCGACGTTTTCAACCACCACAATCGCATCGTCGACGAGTAATCCAATCGCCAGGATCATGCCGAACATGGTCAAGGTATTGATAGAGAAGCCGGCCGCGGCAAGGACGCCGAACGTACCCAACAACACAACGGGCACTGTCAAAGTCGTAATGATGGTGGCGCGCAGATTTTGCAAAAACAGCAGCATGACCAGAAAGACCAGAACTACCGCCTCGCCCAGTGTATGCATCACTCCGCTGATGGATTCGGTGACCACCGGCGTCGTGTCATACGGGTACACCGCTTCAATCCCGGCCGGGAAGAATGGTTTCAGTCGGTCGACCGTGGCGCGAATCGCCCTGGCGGTATCAAGGGCGTTGGCGCCTGTGGCCAAGCGGATGGCGATACCCGAGGCAGGCTTGCCATTGGCTTGGGCGTTGATGCTGTAGTTTTCACCGCCCAAACTGATATCAGCCACATCACTCAGGCGCACCTGGGAGCCGTCGCTATTGACCTTAAGCAAAATGTCACCAAATTGCTCGGAGGTCTGCAGTCGCGTCTTGCCGATGATAGTTGCGGTAAACACCGTACCTTTGCGCGCAGGAAGACCACCGATCGTGCCCGAAGCTACCTGTACGTTCTGCGCCTCAATCGCCTCGGTCACGTCGACTGGCGTCAACTGGAACTGGTTCAGTTTGGCCGGGTCCAGCCAGACTCGCATGGCGTATTGCGTGCCCCAAATCTGAAAGTCACCAACACCTGAAGTCCTCGAAATCGGGTCCTGGATATTTGAGACGATGTAGTTGGATAGGTCCTCCTTGGTATGTTTTCCATCGGTGGAAACCAGACCGATGAACATCATGAAATTCTGTTGGAATTTTGTGACGCGCAGCCCTTGCTGCTGCACTTCCCGCGGCAACAGCGGCGTGGCCAGGTTCAGCTTGTTCTGTACCTGAACCTGGGCAATATCCGGGTTGGTACCCTGGTTGAAGGTCACGATGATTCGCATGCTGCCATCGGCATTACTCTCCGAAGAGATGTAGCGCAGATTGTCGATGCCGTTCATCTGCTGCTCGATCACTTGCACGACCGTATCTTGCACTGTCTGCGCGGAAGCACCGGGGTAAGAAACCTGAATCGCGACAGCGGGCGGTGCGATGTCAGGGTATTGATTGATCGGCAAATTGAGGATCGACAATGCCCCAACGAGCATGATGATCAGTGCAAGCACCCACGCGAAGATCGGTCTATCAATAAAATACTTCGACATGGTCTACTCCGCCTTAGCGCTGGTGTTTAGCGCTACAGGGGCTCTGTTCGCCTCATCTGTCATCGCTTCCTGAGCGACCACGGTGATCCCCGGCTTAATGAACTGAAGCCCTTCGACGATGATTTTGTCTCCGGCGCTCAAGCCGCTTTCCACCAGCACATTCGCACCGACGGTGCGGCCAACCTTGAGCTGGCGTTGCTCGACTTTGTTATCGGCGGTAACGACCATGGCGGTCGGGGTGCCCTTGAGATCCCGGGTCACACCAATCTGTGGAGCAAGAATGGCCTGCTCGGCGACCCCCTCCTGCAACCGCGCATGCACAAAAATCCCGGGCAGCAGCAAGTGATCGGGGTTGGGGAACACGGCGCGCAGGGTGACCGAGCCGGTTGCTTCGTCGACCGAGACTTCTGAAAACTCCAGCGAACCCTGCAGCGGATACTGGCTACCGTCCTGAAGTCTCAGGCTGACTTTCGCAGCCCTGTCAGCAGTTTTCTGCAACTGCCCGCTTTCAAGAGCCCGACGCAGTTTGAGCACCTCGCCATAAGGCTGAGTGACATCGACATAAATGGGGTCGAGTTGCTGGATAATCGCAAGGGGGGCTGCTTGGCCATTAGAAACTAGCGCACCCTCGGTCACAGCCGAACGTCCAATTCGCCCGCTGATGGGCGCGAACATTTTGGTATATCTCAGATTGATCTGGGCGCCCTTGACTTGTGCCTCTGCCTGCATCTGCTGAGATCGAGCGGTGTCATACTCCTGCTTGCTCACCGCCTGCTCATCGATCAGTTGCCGATACCGGGTGGTCAGCGAGCGAGATTGCTCCAAACTGGCCTGCGCACTGGCGAGCGTCACCTCGTAAGTTGATGGATCGATCTGATAAAGCTGCTGACCAGCCTTGATATCTGCGCCTTCCTTGAACAAGCGTTTCAGGACGATGCCATCCACCTGCGGCCGAACCTCAGCAAGGCGGTAGGCACTGGTACGCCCGGGCAGGTCGTTGAACAAGGTCACCGCCTGAGGTTTCAGGGTCACCACACTGACTTGAGGGGCTTGCGCCGGGGTAGCAGCAGCCTGCTCCTTGTTGCATCCACTGAGCATCGTGGCAAAAGCAATGGCGGTCACCAAAGCAGGAAAGATAGGCTTGAATGGCATAAAGTCCTCGAACATCGCGCTGAAAAATGCGCGCATGAGTTTGCAAACTGCCGCAGCACAGGCTGAAACAGCTGCTGACGGCAATGGGGAGAAAGAGTTCGGCAAGTACGCGCAAGAGG
Organism: Pseudomonas sp. FW305-28; assembly: GCF_017351395.1. Taxonomy (NCBI): domain Bacteria; kingdom Pseudomonadati; phylum Pseudomonadota; class Gammaproteobacteria; order Pseudomonadales; family Pseudomonadaceae; genus Pseudomonas; species Pseudomonas sp. FW305-28. Next base: position 22,149 of record NZ_JACNDD010000083.1, on the reverse strand, counting down.
CGCGGTGCGAAGATCAAGCTTATTGACCGGGTTAATAAACCCGATGAGCCAATGCGCTGCGCATTGGATTGTTATGTGAGCATGCTAACAATGGAGGGGCCTGAGGATTAGCCCGACTTTACTGAAATCACCAATGAGTGATATTCAGCAATAAAATGGTTTCAGAATTTTGCAGATTACTCACAACGCTCTATATCCAGCGATTAACGGAGGACAGCATTTCGATTAGTGAGTTTTTATCAGTTTTGGCCTCGAATGCGTGCAGCGCATCGGCGAGGCTCATATCCTGCCGGAGCTTCCAACTCAAGCCTTCTACGACTCTGCCATGGATAATTCACGGGAACATCTGGGCTCAAGCTGACAAGTTTCGTGGATCGTTGACGTCCGCAACTTCAGACTTCCACCCGCTCGCCCATTCAGGACGGCCTGCATCTCCCCAAGCACCGCCATCGCCACACTTTCCGGGGTGTCTCCACCCAAATCCAAACCCATTGGATAGTGCAATCGGTCCAGCGCAGGCAGGCTGTTTGTCTGTCGCGTTATTTCATCAAGCAGACGCTCGGTTCGATCACGCGGCCCGAGCTGACCGACGTAACGGGGATTACCTTGTAACGCGCCTTTCAACCAATGCGCATCCTGGCTCAGGCTATGGGACATTACCGCCACACACGCCCCCTCCACAAATTTTCGAAATTCGAAAGGCCCGCCTATATCGGCGCTCAACACCCGATCCGCTTCGGGAAAACGTTCCGGACGGGCGAAATGTGGGCGACTATCAACAACGGTGACATGCCACCCCAAGATTTTTGCGATCCGTACCAACGGCTGCGCATCATGGCCCGCCCCAAAGATCATCAGACGCGGTGGTGGCGCGACGTATTCTAGAAAAACCTCTACCTCTGCGTAGCCTTCGGTATAGCGTTGCCGCGTAGATTTTTGCTGGTCCAATGTGAGACGCAGATCAGCGGTAATTCGCTCGTTCAGTGCAGGATGGTAGAGTCCCCCGAAGGGCGCCGCGCCAGATTCCAGGAACACACGGTCTCCAACATCTGCACGGCTATTGCGTGAGCCCGCTATTACCGTTGCGATTGCTACGGGTCTCTGGTTGCTTCTTACTTTGCGTAAAGCATCAAGCACAGCGCATTGCTTTGTAGCTGGTATTCGCTCAAACAACACATATACCTTGCCGTTGCAGCCCAGCCCGAAACCAAGGGACTCTTCACCGCCCTCTTCGTCTGTGGCCTCGGCCGTGCTGTAGCTACGAATCACCGGGCCCGACTCACTTAGCCACCAGGCCTTTCGCACCACATCAGCCTCCAGACAGCCACCACTGATAGTGCCCTCCGGACGTCCATATTGTGAAACGAGCATGCGCGCCCCCGGACGGCGATACGCCGAACCCTCGACTTTCACAACGGTGGCGAGTACAGACTCTCGACCCTCGTTCTGTTCGACGTGGATGGCATCGAGCAATGCGTTCAAACTGGACATATCAGATCTCTCTCCCAAAGCGAATCCGGCAAAGTCGCGGTCGATCGCCAACTATCCAAGCGGGTGCAACTCTCTGATCAAGTCGATCAGCAAACGCAGCGTGATCGGCACCTGCCGGTAGCTTGAGTAATAGATATGGAAGCCTGGACCAACACTGACCCAATCCTCCAAAACCACTTGTAAAGTTCCTTCCGCTATAAGCGGCGCGACAATGGGTTCGGCACAATAAGTCAGCCCAGCGCCCTGGGTGACCATGGCGAGCATCATCCGCGTCTCATCCAACACGACATTACCGGACACTGGGATCTCTAATTTTTCACCCTCTTTCTCAAACTCCCAGTTGTACATCCGACCGTTGCCTAGCCGAAACCTTAAACAACTGTGCTGTTTCAAATCCTCCGGGTGCAGAGGCATGCCACATCGGTCGAGGTAATCGGGGGTTCCTACCACGACCCATCGAACAGGGGGGGAGAGGCTTTGGGCAATCATGCCTTCAGGTACGGTAGCGCCATACCTGATCCCAGCGTCGAAGCCTCCTTCAACAATGTCGACCATACTGTTGGTGGTTGAGACTTCCACTTCGATATCGGGATAACGATGGGCAAATGTCGATAAAACGGGTGCCAACAAAAGAAGCGCCGCGTCGCTGAAAACATTCAGCCGTATACGACCCGTGGGCTCATCACGGAACTTATTCAACAGCTCAATGGCCTGGTCGATTTTGTCGACAGGTTCGCTTATCAGTGCCAGCAGTTCCTCACCGGCTGCCGTCAGGGTGACGCTGCGGGTCGTGCGATTGAGCAAACGAACCCCCAATCTCGCCTCCAGCCCCTTGATAGCGTGGCTCAGCGCAGACGCACTTATCCCCACCTCAACACCCGCACGACTGAAGCTGGAATGGCGGGCGACGGCTAAAAAGTAGATAAAATCGCCAAAGTTGGCACGAGTCAGCTGCATTGGTTCTCTGCCATTGGTGTGAAACGTATGAACGAAAAGACCTCACCGCCCCCTACGCCACAGACAGTTTTACCGGCATGGTTCTGATCGCTTTGGGGGATCACTCATCGACCAATGTGATCTTCACTTCGAGGGGGCCTGGGCGCGCGAGTATGTCCAGACCGGAATCAACTCTGCCGAGTTTGATAAGGCCGCTCGAATACTTGAAGCCTTTATAAAAAATGGCGAGATTTCCCCATGGCACATAGAAGGCAATGTCACCCGCCGAAGGCGTGAAGCCAGCTGGCGCGCCCTGTGTCGATAATGGCTCGGGCAGGACGCTGATCTTCTCGGTCGAGGCGTAGTCGTCCAGTGTCAGTTTCATCGGCAGCTGCTTAACGAAATCTATGGAGGAATCGTTGTTGTCGAGCGTTGCCGTAACCGGGCCGCCTGAAACATCGATGCGTATTTTCATAGTTGCTCCACTTTGCTCCGATGGGCTGCGGGGCACGCCCTACCCCCGACCCGAATTGATCTGACAGCCAAATTGCTTTCCTGCCAGAAGGTATCAGCTGACAGAAAAACTGAAATACCTTACAGCGATTGAAGTCATGAATGAGATTTATCAATCTTCCTTACACACGCAGTGCATTCATGACGAGCGTGAAAGCCCGCGATGGCTGCCTGCGACTTGGGTAATACAAATGGTAACCCGGGAATGGAGCACACCAATCCTCCAACACACGAACCAGGCGGCCATTTTCCAGATGCGGTGCGAATTCTTCTTCAGGAAGATAGGCGATGCCTAAGCCAGCCAAAGCCGCATCCACCATGCTGGGAGAGGTGTTGAAAACGAGTTGGCCATCCACCCGTACATTCAACGGTTGACCGCGACGTTCAAACTCCCAAACGTACAACCCCCCTGCTGTTTGCATACGCTGATTGATACAACTGTGCTTTAGCAGGTCACGTGGTTTTTTGGGCGTTGGATGCCTTTCGAAATACTTCGGGGAGGCCGCAGCGGCCATGCGCAGTTGAGGACCGATGGGTACCGCAACCATATCCTTGTCGATGGTATCGCCCAAACGAACGCCTGCATCGAAACGGTCGGCGACGATGTCTCGAAAACCATAATTGATATCGAACTCTATCTTGATATCCGGATAATCGAGCAAAAGCGGCGTGAGCTTGGGAAGCAAATGTGCCCGAAGAATGTGCTCACCACAGGTAATACGCACGGTGCCGGCAGGCTTATCACGCATCTCAGTCAGCTCGTCGAGTTCTGCCTCGATTTCGTCAAAGCGATGACCAATGGCTTTTAGTAAACGCTCGCCAGCTACCGTAGGTGATACGCTACGCGTGGTTCGTGTAAGCAAGCGAATCTCCAGCCTGGCCTCTAACCCACTCATTGCCTGGCTGAGGGCAGATTGAGTCACCCCTAGTACGGAAGCAGCCCGAGTGAAGCTGCCTTCACGGGCGATCGTTACGAACGATAAGAGATCATTGAGGTTACGTCTGACCATCGTCCAAGTCTCTCATGAATCATTAATTAGCAGGCCTTATAGCCCCTTTAAGGACTGATTAGCTAGTGGCGCCGAAGCGGGACGGTTACATTAACAACCTCGTTAACCAACACTTCGTTATATTCAACGCGAGCAATCGCCATGGCGCTCGGGACGAAAGGCGCGAAGTAGCCCGAGGGGACGCCCATGGATCGTAGAGACTTTCTCATCAGAGGCGCCGGACTGGGTTCGGCGTTGGTCGCAGGCTCCCTTCTGGAAGCAGCGGCATCCTGGGCAGAGACCCCAGCCAATTCCCGAAGGAAAGCTCCCGCGTCCAGCGCACAACGGGACAACAATACAGGCGGCAAAGCCCGCGTATTCATTACCGGCTCGGCAGATGGACTGGGCCATGCCACCGCCAAGACTCTGCTTGCCCAAGGCCACGATGTTGTCGTGCATGTGCGCTCACCTGCTCGGTTGTCTGCCGTGCAAGAACTCGTGGACCAGGGCGCCATCGCGACAGTCGGGGACTTGGGCGATCTTGAACAGGTTCGCGATCTTGCCCGTCAGGTCAATGCCATCGGCGCGATGGATGCCATTGTTCACAACGCAGGCATCCTTAGCGGGGCGCAACTGCTAGTCGTCAACGTCGTCGCCCCCTATATGCTGACGGCCCTGATTCAGCGCCCCAAGCGTCTGATCTACCTGAGCAGCAGCATGCATAGGGGGGGACGAGCCAGCCTGACGGGATTGGACTGGTCGGGCAGCACCCCCACAGGCAGCTATTCGGACAGCAAACTCTTTGTAACCGCACTCGCAGCAGCCGTTGCGCGGTTGTACCCCGATGTCCTCAGTAATGCGGTCGATCCGGGCTGGGTCCCAACGAAGATGGGAGGTCCCAACGCACCTGACGACCTGCGCCTGGGACACCTGACCCAGGAATGGCTTGCCACCAGCAATGACCCTGAGGCACTCACCAGCGGCGGCTATTGGCACCATCAGCGACGCGAACAGCCGCATTCCGCGGTCCAAGACTCCCGATTCCAAGACTTGCTGCTGGCTGAACTCACGCGCGCCAGCGGCACGAACCTGTCGTGACCACCTCCACGGTAACTACTGCATGAAATTATTCTGGGGTCGTCTTCTCATGGCCGTTGTCGGTATCGCTCTGCTAGGCATCGTTGGCGCCTTCGCCTATTTACAGCAGCCGGTCTTCGGCGACCTGCCCAGCGGCGAGCGGCTGACGCGCATCGAACATTCGCCCAATCATGCCGACGGAGTGTTCCGCAACCAGATCGACACGCCCATGAAGACCACGGACCAATCCGAGATATCGATGTGGATGCAGACCCTTTTCGGGCAAGAGGGGCAGCCTCGACCGCCAAGCCCGATTCCCGCCGTCAAGACCGACCTCAAAGCACTCGACCCTACACAGGATATAGTCGTTTGGCTGGGCCATTCCTCCTACTTCGTGCAACTGGGCGGACAACGCATCCTGATCGATCCGGTGTTCAGCACTTACGCCGCGCCGATCCCCGGAGTGAACAAGGCATTCGAGGGCACCAGCCTCTACACGGCCGATGACATACCCGAGATCGACGCTTTGTTGATCAGCCACGATCATTACGATCACTTGGACTATCCAACCGTTCTGGCGCTTCAGCCCAAAGTCAGAAAGGTTATCGTGGGGTTGGGTGTAGGCGCGCATTTTGAGCGCTGGGGCTACGACATGGGAGTCGTACGCGAAGCCGACTGGAACGAAGTCATCGCGCTGACACCGAACGTCAGAGTCCACGTCACCACAGCTCGACACTACTCTGGACGCACCTTTACCCGCGATCAGTCGCTGTGGGTCGGCTTTGCACTTGTGTCTCCTGAGCAGCGGTTGTTCTTCAGTGGCGACTCGGGTTATGGCCCGCACTTTGCCGAGATCGGCCAGCGAATGGGGCCGTTCGACTATGTCGCCATTGATGCCGGTCAGTACGATCCGCGCTGGGCGAATGTCCACATGAATCCGGAACAGGCCGCGCAGGCAGCCAAGGACCTGCACGCCCGAGTGCTGATGCAGACGCATGTGGGCCGCTTCTCCATCGCCCCTCACGATTGGGATGATCCGTTCAAGCGCATGCAAGTCGCCAGTCAGGGGCAAACCTTCGCGCTGTGGACGCCCGAAATCGGCCGAACGGTCTACCTTGACGGCCGTGCGCAGTCGTTCACGGCATGGTGGGAAGACGACGTGGTGAAGACTCCGCCTCAGCTCGCGGCTGGAGCCAGGGAGGAGTAAGTCGTGCAGTCTCCCTTATCGCTGTTGCAGCGCCAGGCCAAGGTGCGCCCCGAAGAAGCTCCCGCAGTCCTGTGGTCGATGCTCTACGTCATCGCGCTGTTTCTGGCGTATTACTTGTTGCGACCTATTCGCGACGAGCTCGGTGTGGCGGGCGGAGTCCAGAACTTGCCCTGGCTATTCACTGGTACGTTGTTGGCGATGCTGGTAGCCAGCCCGTTGTTCGCGCTGGCCGTGCGCAAACTGCCACGCAAGCAGTTCATCGTCGTGTCCTATCGCTTCTTCGCTGCCAACCTGATGTTGTTTGCACTGCTGCTGCATCTCGCCGATCCACAGTGGCAGATCTGGCTGGGACGTGCCTTTTTCATCTGGGTCTCGGTGTTTAACCTGTTCGTCGTCTCGGTGTTCTGGTCGTTCATGGTGGATATCTTCGACAGCGAGCAGGGCAAACGGCTGTTCGGGCTACTCGCGGCAGGAGCAACGATTGGCGGCCTCTTGGGCTCGGCTATCACTTCCAGCCTGATCCAACAGTTGGACCGCTCCTGGCTGATGGTGATTGCCATCCTGTTTCTGGAAGTGGCGGTGCTTGCATCACGCCGTTTATCTCGCCTTGCTCCGATGTTCAGCCACACCACGCACAAGGAAAACCCGGACCAGCCCTTGGGTGGCGGCATCTTTACCGGCATGGTCCACACGCTGCGTTCGCCCTACTTGGTCGGGTTGGCACTATTCATTCTGCTGTACTCGGTCACGTCGACTTTCTTGTATTTTCAGCAGGCCAGCATCGCCGAGTCCTCGCTCCCTGATCGTGCGACCCGCACGGCGTTCTTTGCCAATATCGACTTGATCGTCAATGCGATCACACTGGTATTCCAGCTGTTCATCACCGGCAGGATGATCGCCACCGTGGGCATCGTGGCAACGCTGTGTGTCCTGCCGCTGGTCAGCCTGTTCGGCTTCGCTGCCTTGGCCGCCAGCCCTAGCGTCGCGGTCATCGTGGCCGCGCAGGTCGCCCGCCGGGTAGCGAACTTCGCACTGGCCAGACCCGCCAGGGAAATCCTGTTTACCTCCAGCACACGTGAAGATCGCTACAAAGCCAAGAACTTCATCGACACGGTCGTTTATCGTGGCGGTGACCAAATCGCCAGTTGGGGATACGCAAGCCTGATGGGCCTTGGCCTGACCCTGGCGCAGATTCCCATGATCTCGGTCCCCCTCTCAGCTATCTGGCTGGGCTTGAGTGTCTGGTTGGGACGAACCCACCTGAAGCAGGAACAGCGAGATGCTACGGTCTCACCATCATTGATTGAGGACAGGACATGAAGTCTACCCGCCGCTCCATAGTGAAATCCCTTGGCGTATTGGCCGCTCTGCCTTGGCTCATCCCCGCGAGTCGCGCCTTTGCAGTCGCGCCAACACGCATCGGCGTGATCGGTAGCGGCTCGCTGGGCGGCACGGTAGGTCGGCTGTGGGTCGAGGCTGGACATGAGGTCATGTTCTCTTCCCGCCATCCAGAGCAATTGCAAGACATGGTTGAGGAGTTAGGGCCACGCGCTTCGGCCGGCCTGCCGATGGCGGCAGCGGAGTTCGGCACCGTGCTTCTGTTGGCTATTCCGTTTGAGGCGCTGCCCCAGGTCGGGCGAGACCTGCACAGTGCCTACCGCGGCAAGATCGTTCTGGACTCCACCAATCCTTGGGGCACAAGCAGCAGCGATGTATACCGCGAAGCGCATAACCTGGGTGTTGCTCAAACCGTCGCGAAGTACATGACCGGCGCGCGACTGGTGCGCGCATTCAGTGCCGTCGATGCCACCGTAGTGGCAACGTCTGCCTCACGACCGGGCGGGCGCATTGGCATGCCCATCGCAGGAGATGACGCCGAGGCCATGCGGGTCGCCGCCGACCTGGTACGCGATGTCGGTTGCGATCCAGTCGTCGTGGGCAACCTGGCTGCCTCCACCTCGTTCCAGCCCGGCAGGCCGGGCTTTCGCGCCCATCTGACCGCACCGGAACTGCGCCGCCTCCTCGGCCTGTAGCGCAGAGCACGGGTGGCCGCGCAGATAAGCAAGAAACCTTGCTGCTAGCACCCACCTCAACAATCGGCCGGTGGATCACACTGCCGGGCTCTCATGAGTCGGGCAGTATGATCGCGAGGAAGCTGAATTGAACCGCCGGGTGATCGGAAATATGCCGCTCTCCTGTCACCCGAACACCCTTCTGCACTCAGCTCATCCAGTTCCCGCCATCAACGTTGTACGTTTGTGCGACGATGTAATCGCTCTCCGAGCCCGCCAGGAAAATAGCCATTCCTACCAGATCCTCTGCCGTCCCCATTCTCCCATACGGAACTTCAAGGCCGACGAGCCGCTTCTTCTCACCTAGAGGTCGGTTCTCGTGTTTGGCGAAGAGCGCGTCGACACCGTCCCAGTGTTCGCCATCGACAACCCCCGGGGCGATCGCATTGACATTGATTTTGTGCTTGATGAGGTTGAGGCCAGCAGACTGCGTAAGGCTGATGACCGCCGCCTTGGTGGCGCAGTAGACGCCTACCAGCGCCTCACCGCGGCGACCCGCCTGGCTAGCCATGTTGATGATCTTCCCGCCATGCCCCTGACTGATCATCTGCTTCGCCGCTGCCTGAAGCGTGAACAGCGTCCCGCTGACGTTGATTGCAAAAAGCTTGTCGTAGCTTTCCCGAGTGATCTCGGTGATCGGTGCAAGATCGAACAACGCCGCATTGTTCACAAGGATGTCCAGCTTTCCTGCGTGGGCAACGACCTCAGCGATTGCTGCATCAATGGACGCCTGGCGGGTAACGTCCATCTCCACCGCGTAAGCTTGCGGCCCTAGCTCGGAGGCCGTCGCTTGAGCTCTTTCCAAATTGATGTCGGCTATAGCGACCGTAGCGCCTTCACCGATATAGGCCTGGGCAAACGAGCGGCCAATACCGCGTGCGGAACCCGTGATCAAAGCGCTTTTACCTTCGAGACGTTTCATTGAATCTACCTTTGTGGTTCGTGGCGCGCTTCATCGAAAGAGCGCGCCTGATGGAAGTCAGGCCGCGCGTGATGCCGCAGGGCTTACTGAAAGACCGCTCTCATCAAATAGATGGCAATGAGCGACATCGAGGGTGAGATAACGCCGGGCGGCGTACGGCACTTCGCAATCCCCCTGGACACGTACCGTCAGGCTTTCTCCTGAATCGACATTCACGTGGCAGAAGGTATCGCTGCCCAGGCGCTCGGTGACATCCGTCGTGACCAGCACTTGGCCTTCAGCGCCCAGGGTCAAATGCTCCGGCCGTATCCCGATCGTCACGGATTGCCCAACCGACAACGCACTGCTGTCGCGTGGAATGAGCAAAGTGGTTCCAGAGGCGAATCTAACCTCCACCCCCGATGCATGCACGGCATGCACAGTCGCCTGCAAGAATCCCATTTTTGGTGTCCCAAGGAAGCCGGCAACGAACAGGTTAGCAGGGTGATGGTAGAGCTCGAGCGGCGAACCAATCTGCTCGATCCGCCCAGCGTTAAGCACAACGACCTTGGTGGCGAGCGTCATGGCTTCGACCTGGTCATGGGTCACGTAGATCATGGTCGCCTGCAGCTCCTTATGCAGTCGGGACAGCTCCAAGCGCGTCTGTACACGCAGCGCAGCATCAAGGTTCGACAGTGGTTCATCGAAAAGGAAAATTTTCGGGTTTCGGACAATCGCACGCCCAATAGCGACTCGTTGGCGCTGACCACCTGACAACTGCTTAGGCTTGCGGTCGAGCAGAGAACCAAGTTCGAGAATCCTTGCGGCCTCGGCGACCTTCCTTTCCACATCCGGCTTCTTCTCACCGGCCAGATCCAAGGCAAATGACAAATTCTTGCGTACCGTCATGTGCGGATACAGAGCATAGGTTTGGAATACCATGGCCAGGTCTCGTTTGGCAGGAGTCACCTCAGTGATGTCTCGGCCGTCGAGCTCGATCGTGCCGCTCGTGACGTCTTCCAAACCTGCAATCAGGCGCAACAGGGTCGACTTTCCACACCCCGACGGCCCTACGAACACCACAAATTCCTTGTCCTTAACCTCGAGATCGATGCCCTTGATGATGGACAGTCCCTCGAAACCTTTCTTGAGATTTTCTATTTTCAAAGTGGCCATGCGTAAAGTCCTGTATGAAATTGGAGCCTTCGCGAAATCATTGAATGCTCGACGTCGTCATTTGACGGCGCCAAAGGACAGCCCACGAACCAATTGCTTCTGACTGATCCAGCCGAAGATCAAGATAGGTGCGCAGGCCAATGTGGAAACCGCGGAAAGCTTCGCCCAGAACAGACCCTCAGGGCTCGAGTAGGAAGCGATCAGCGCGGTCAGAGGTGCGGCGCTGGAGCTCGTCAGGTTGAGCGACCAAAAGGCCTCGTTCCAGCACAGGATCATCGAGAGCAGCATGGTCGAGGCCAGCCCACCCTTGCTGATGGGCAGCAGCACGCGCAGCATCTCCTGCCCCAGAGTCGCGCCGTCCAGCCTGGCCGCCTCCAGAATCTCCCGGGGAATATCTTTGAAGTACGTGTAAATCATCCACACCACGATGGGCAGGTTGATCAGGGTGTAGATCACGATCAGCGCGATCCGGGTGTCCAGCAACCCCGCCCCCTTCGCCAGAAGGTAGATAGGCATGAGCACCCCAACTGGAGGAAGCATCTTGGTCGATAGCATCCAAAGCAGCGTCTGCTTAGTGCGCTTGGTCTCATAGAACGCCATCGAGTAGGCCGCCGGCACCGCGATCAGCATGCACAACGCTGTAGCGGAGAAGGAAATCAGCACCGAGTTCCACGCGAAGTGGAAGTAGTCACTGCGCTCCTGAATGTGCAAGTAATTCTCCAGCGTAGGCATGAAGATGAACTGTGGCGGCGTAGCGAAGGCGTCGATCTCGGTCTTGAAACTGGTAAGCACCATCCAAAAGATCGGAAAGAACAACAGCAAAGCGGTGACCCAGGCCAAGGTGCCGAGCAGTACGCTTTGCAGAGACCGGGATTGTTTAAGCGTCATCATGGCGTTGTCCTCAGGCTTTGTCGGTCAGGTTCTTGCCAATCATGCGCACCAGCACAATCGCCGCGATGTTGGCGATCACCACCGCAATCAGACCACCGGCCGAGGCCATGCCCACATCGAACTGCACCAGTGCCTGGTTGTAGATCAGATAGGCGAGGTTGGTCGAAGCGAACCCAGGTCCGCCATTTGTCGTGGTGAAGATTTCTGCAAATACCGACAGCAGGAAAATCGTCTCGATCATCACCACCACCGCGATGGGCCTGGCCAAATGTGGCAGGGTCAAATGCCAGAAGATGGCCAGGGCACCCGCCCCATCCAATCGAGCGGCCTCTTTCTGCTCTTGATCGAGCGACTGCATGGCTGTCATCAGCAACAAGATCGCAAAAGGCAGCCACTGCCAGGAAACGATGACGATGATCGAGAAGAGTGGGTAATGAGCTAGCCAATCGACGGGCTGTGCCCCGAAGAACTTCCATACCGCCGCGAGGATCCCGGAGACAGGGTGGAAGATCAGGTTCTTGAAGATCAGCGAACCCACGGTCGGCATGATAAAAAACGGCGAAATGAGCAGCACCCTGACTATACCGCGTCCAAAGAACTCGCTTGCCTCAAGCAAGGCTGCAATCAAGACACCAAAAATCACGCTGATCAGCAGCACGCTGCCCACCAATATCAACGTGTTAAGCGCTCCGGGAAGAAAACCCGAATCTGTCACGAAATAGGCAAAGTTCTCCAGGCCAACGAACTCGTTTTCCCCTGGATTGAGCAGGTTGTACCGGATCACCGAAAAATAAACGGTCATGGCCAGCGGCACGATCATCCAGAGCAACAAAAGTGCAACCGATGGCGACACCAGAAACCATCCTGGATTGATCAAACGGCGTGCGCGTGATGGCGCCGAGGCCGCAAGCTGGGCTCGAATAATGGACGTGTTCATGATTATTTACCTGTGCGGCTGTGACCGCCGGCGCTAAGCCGGCGGAGGTAAGGGGCTATTTATTTTTTGGGATAGCCCGCACGCTTCATCTCGCGCTCGGTTGTGGACTGGGCAGAAGCCAGCGCTTGCTCAACCGACATTTGTCCTGTCAATGCTGCGGAGAAAAGCTTGCCTACCGATGTACCGATCGACTGAAACTCGGGGATCACCACGTATTGAATGCCCACGTACGGAACAGGTTTGGCTGAAGGCTGCAACGGGTCAGCGTGCTTCATCATCTGCAACGTTACCTGAGCAAACGGCGCGGCCTTGAGGTAAGCGTCACTGTAGGTCGAGATGCGTGTACCGGGTGGCACGTTCGTGATGCCATCCTTATCGGTAACTAGCTGGATGTACTCTTTGGAGGTGGCCCAGGTGACGAACGATTTGGCGGCCTCTTTGTGCTTGGAGGTGGCAGGAATTGCCAATGACCAGGCGTACAACCATGAGGCCCCCTTGTCGGTAACCTCAATAGGCGCAGGAGCGAAACCTACGCTGTCCACCACCCGGCTCTGCTCCTTATCGGTGGTGAAAGATCCAGCCACGCTTGCATCAACCCAAATCGCGCATTTTCCACTGTTGAAAAGGGCCAGTGTTTCGTTGAACCCGTTACTGGATACTCCGGGAGGGCCATATTTCTTCAGGGTATCAACATAAAACGTCGCTGCTGCCTTCCACTCAGGACCATTGAGTTCAGGCTGCCATTTCTCATCGAACCAGCGCGCCCCGAAGGCGTTGGCCATCGTGGTAAGCAAAGCCATGTTTTCGCCCCAGCCAGCTTTGCCACGCAAGCACATGCCATATTGATCCTTCGAAGGATCATTGAGCTTGGCAGCGAACTCGCCCAGTTGCGACCAGGTCGGCTGCCCCGGCATCGTCAGCCCAGCAGCCTTGAACAGATCGGTGCGGTAGTACGTGATGGTGCTTTCGCCGTAGAACGGCAGTGCGTAGAGCGTATCGTTAACAGAAAGGCCCTGACGCACGGCAGGAAAGATATCGTCGACGTCGTAGCCGGCCGGGAGGTCCTTCATCGGCTCTAGCCAGTTCTTAGCACCCCACATCGGGGTCTCGTAGGTGCCAATGGTCAACACGTCGAACTGACCACCTTGAGTGGCAATGTCAGTGGTCAGGCGCTGACGCAGAACGTTCTCTTCGAGCACGACCCAGTTCAGTTTGATGTCGGGATGCTGCTGCTCGAAGACCTTGGATAGCCGTTGCATTCGGATCATGTCACCGTTGTTGACCGTCGCGATGGTCAGCGTCTCAGCGGCATGGCTAGCAAGGGCGAATGACAGACCAGTAGAAAGAATTAGCGCATTCGTAATCTTCATGGGGCTCTCCACTCCAAGCCAGATGACCGGAGCTATTATTGTTGTTGTTCACCACTTGTGAGCAAAACAAGACCGCATTGCAGTGGTGGGCGAATTGATTAGATCACCTACCCGCCCCGCCCTCAAACGAATCGCGGACGCCGAATCGATACTTTTTTGATCGCGACAACCGGCGGCCACAAGAGTTAAAAAAGTATCAACAATCTGCAATAGTTGGGCTAGCAGTCCCGGACGAATTCGGCGTATGGTTGGCGCATTCGATCCACCGCATAACTATAAAAAGGGGCACGAGATGCCTGATAACCGCGCTGCTTTGTTCGAGCACCGACCAGCCGACCTTGAAGTCATCCTTCCTGAACCCGATCAGAGCTTTCGATGGTACGAGCACGACTATCCATACGCCCTCGCCCGCTGGAACCACCATCCAGAATATGAAATCCACCTGATTCGACAAGGAAGTGGCAAGCTTTTGGCTGGGGATTACATCGGGCCCTTCACCGCAGGACATGTCGCACTGATTGGCCCAGGTCTTCCCCATGATTGGATGGGAGATATCGCGCCGGGAGAACAGCTCGTAGGCCGCGACGTGGTGCTGCAGTTTGACGGCGCTGCCCTGCTCGACCTCCAAGGTTCATTGCCTGAGCTATCGGAGCTGAAAACGCTGTTTGAGCTGGCACAACGTGGGATCGAATTTACTGGGGGGACGGCCGCCGAGGCCGCTTTGCTGCTTGAGAGAATCGGCGAGGCGACGGGGCTTCAGCGCCTGATCATGTTCCTGCAATTGATAGGCACCCTCGCAAGGGCGCCAAAGCGCGAAATTCGGGTATTGGCCAGCGCCTGCTACTCGCCTTCGTTGAACGAGCGCAGCTCGGAGCGAATTAATCAGGCATTCGACTACTTGATCAATGAGCTCACGTCTGACGTCCGGCTATCTGTCATCGCCGAGCGAGTTGGGATGAGCGAGGCCGGTTTTTCACGCTTTTTCAAACGAATCACTGGCCACGGATTCATGGACCTGATGCGCAAGCTGCGCATCCAGCGTGCATGTCGGCTACTCGTCCAGACACAACTCTCGGTCGCCGAAATCTGCTTCGAGGTAGGCTACGAAAACGTCTCCAATTTCAATCGCCACTTCCGTCATGAAATGCATCAGACCCCGAGCGACTACCGGCGTACTACTGCCGTGAAGCTCTTCAACCGAGACAGTCTTCACCCATCGCTACCGATCACGCAGGTGCGGTGAGACCGCGCCTATTCATGTGACGCACGATAGTGTCCCCAGCCCGATACAAGAGAGAATGAATATGCAATTGCCGAGCGTTGTTGTGTTTGGTGAAGCACTGACCGACGTGGTTCAACACTCGCCCGGACGATGGCAGGGCTATCCAGGTGGCGCGCCCTGGAACGTGGCCCGCGCAATGAGCCGCCTCGGCGTGCCCACTGCATTCGCCGGCTCGATCAGTACCGACTCATTGGGCGATGAGCTCGCACAGCAATCGAAGGCTGCCGGCCTGGACATGAGATTCCTCCAGAGAGTTGACGCTGACCCTCTGGTAGCGATCGTGCCCTCCAGCCACCCTCCCCGGTATTTCTTTGCGGGCGAGGCCGATCTACTTTTTGATGTGGACCAACTCCCGGCAGGTTGGTTGGATGCGGTTCGACTCTGTCACTTCAGCTGTATCAGCCTTGCCCGTCAGCCATTGGGGGACAGGCTTGTTGAGGTGGCCAGGAGGGTGAAGGAAGAAGACAAGCTGATTAGCTATGACCCGAACTGGCGCAACCTGATGGACACCCGCTACCGCGAGCTGACTTTCCCGGCCATGGTGGAGCTTGCAGACATCATCAAGCTCTCGGATGAAGATCTTCGCCAGATATACCCTGGATTGAACGAAGAACAGGCGCTTCACACGTTGCGGACGATGAATGCTAGTGCGCAGATTCTTTTCACCCGTGGAGCGAAAGGTATGGCGTTGTATGCTGCCGACGTGAAGTTTGAACAGCCCGCGATCGCCGTT
Organism: Pseudomonas sp. FW305-28; assembly: GCF_017351395.1. NCBI lineage: Bacteria > Pseudomonadati > Pseudomonadota > Gammaproteobacteria > Pseudomonadales > Pseudomonadaceae > Pseudomonas > Pseudomonas sp. FW305-28. The sequence goes on along the minus strand of NZ_JACNDD010000083.1, from coordinate 6,574 downwards.
GAGGTCGCTGATACGGTGGGTGCCGGCGATTCGAGTATGGCCGGATGGCTGGCCTCGACGTTGTTAGGCATCCAAGAGCCCCATGCACGATTGGAGTTCTCCGCTGCTTGTGCCTCGGTGTCTTGCTCGCATGCCGGGGCTTACGCGCCTAGTCGTGAAGAGGTGGAGGATTTGCTGTCAAACCGCATGCAACATCAGCGCTGAAGTTCGCATTGCGTACCGCCATTTTGTCAGGAAGGCGGGACTCAAGAAGCACTGGATGGACTTTAGATCCCGAATGACGACTACCCCCCTGCACGGGGCGTTTAATCCAAAATCATTCGAATCGCACTGTTCGTGCCAGGCAGCCGTCCAGAGCGTTTTGCCAGGGCTGTTGCTTCTAAGCGGCCACCTGTTTCGCCCAATGCTTGCTCAGATCACCACTGAGCGTTCCCACCACCCCAGAAATACCTGCAAAGCCGCCTCGTTAGTGCTGGCCTGATTAACCGCCATGTAATAACCACGCGCGGTTCTGTGCTCCAATGCCAGAGGCTGCACCAATTGGCCACTGTCCAGATACGTCTTGAGCATACCGATACATGCCAGCCCTATGCCGCGCCCATCCAGGGTCGCCTGAATCTGCTGCGCGTAGTTATTGTAGGCCATGCGCGAGGGCGGCAACGGGCCTTCATAGCCCATCTGGTTGAGCCAGGTGGACCAGTCCACCACTGGCCAGTTGAAGCCGCGCCAGTGTTCGTGGTCCAAGTGCAACAAACGCTCCCCCACCAGTTGCTGCAAGTTCTTGATCTGGCGCCCAGCGAGGTAGCCAGGGCTACACAGCGGCACCATATTTTCATCGAATAGGCGGGTCATGCGAATATGCTGCGACTGCCCCTCATCGCCGCAGGTGAAGGCCACGTCAATTTGTTCCTCGCGTAAATCCACCTCCCGGTCCAGCGCCAGCAACCGGATCGCCACCTCAGGGTGCTCGGCCTGAAAGGCCTCCAAGTGGGGCATCAGCCAATAGGTCGATAAGCCAATGGTGGCCGTGATCGTCAACGCCTCCTGCGTGCCGCTGCGGATATCACTGGCTGCCTGGGCAATGCGCTCCATTCCTTGATCCACCGCTGTATACAGACGCCTCCCAGAAGGGGTAAGGCTGACCCGACGGTGTTCACGCACGAATAGCTCGTGACCGAGAAACTCTTCTACGAGCCGAATTTGCCGGCTGACGGCCGCCTGAGTAATACATATTTCATGGGCCGCCGCAGTAAAACTCAGCAGCCGCGCGGCGGCTTCGAACACCACAAGACCGTTGAGAGGAGGAAGGCGCCGCCGAAGCTTTTCCATTACAAAAAGTTATCCAAAGGTCGTGAATTAGTTGTTTGTTCTGCCCGCAGAATCATGGCCATATGGCAACCAGGCCGGCGTATACGACCGTCCATGTCTGCGATGACCAGTCTTGGTCTGCCTCTATTCCATTACCTAAGCTTTATCGTAATTTCAGGAGAGACGCAAATGCGCTTGATGCACACATTCAAGGTTCTGATGGGAGGCTTGGCGCTTTCCCTTTTGCAGGTACTGCCGGTCTCCGCCGAGCAGGCACCGATCCGTATCGGCTGGATCAACTGGGCAGATGCAGAAATCACTGCAAAACTGGCCGCCAAGGCGATCGAAGACGTGACTGGCCATCCGGTCAAACTCGTCATGGCCGACCTGGGCATCCAATTCCAGGCATTAGCCAACAAGAGCGTCGACTTCATTCCAATGGTCTGGCTGCCAGGGGCGCACAAAACCTTCTGGGACAAGTACAGCTCTCAAGTTGAAGACTTGGGGACCGTGTACGACGGCAAGATTGGCTGGGCGATTCCAGACAGCATTCCGGCCAGTGAGGTGTCCAGCATTGAAGACCTGAACAAGCCGGGCATTGCGGCGAAATTCGGCAATCGAATCCTGTCGGCAGGAGCGGGAAATGGGCAATACAAACTGTCCGAAAAAGCCATCGCCGAATATGGCCTCAAAGACTACAAGCTGGTTGCTTCCTCCGAAGCAGGCATGCTCTCGGAATTAGCGCGGGATCAGTCCCATGACAAATGGTCGATCATCAACGCCTGGAACCCGCACTGGATGTTTGCTAAATGGAAATTGCGCTATCTCGTCGACTCGAAGAACATCTTCGGCGGTACTGAGCATATCCACGTGGTTTCCCGCCTGGGCTTCAAGGCGGACGAGCCGAAGATCGCCACCTTCCTCGATCATTACACGTTGCCTTTGAACGATCTGGAAACCATGCAGATGCAAGCCAAGGATAGTTCGGTCGATGAAGTAGTGAACGCTTACTACTTGAAGAACCGCACACGCTTCGCTGCCATGTTCCAGTGACCTGACATTTGCGTCCAGTTTCAAACGCTGCGTTTTATCCCACTACCTGAACCTGATCCACCGCATGCGGCAACCCGCCTGTGCGCTGATGTGTGCCCGTCATTTGCTGAATTGCCATTTAACTAATAAAACACCCTGGAGAACCGCAATGAAACTGACTGATTTCAAAGTCCTGACCTTTGACGTAGTAGGCACCCTGATCAATTTCGAAGCCGGCATCTTGGCGGCTGTACGCAGTATCGGCGGACCTGAAGCCTATAACGTTTCTGACGACGCCATTTTCGACGCTTACAAAACCGCAGATGACGTGTACCGCGGCGACATGCGTGCTCCCAATCGATTCATGTACACCATGAGCGATATTTATCAAAAGTTCGCAGCCGAATTGGGACTGATCAGCGATAAGGCCGCCGGTGATCGCTTTCAGGCTTCAGTGGTCTCCTGGCCAGCCTTTGCCGATTCCGTGGATGCCCTGGCTCGCCTGCGCAAGCATTTCCGTCTAGTCGCCATGACCAACGTCGATCGCACTTCCTTCTCCGCTTACCAATTCACCCTGGGCTATCCGTTCCATGACTCGCTCACCAGCGAAGAGACCGGCGTACATAAGCCCGACCCACTGTATTTTGCTTACAACCAAGGACGTCAGTCGGCTTCAGGTTTCCAGAAACGTGACATTTTGCATGTCGCTCAGAGCCAGTATCACGACATCGGTGTGGCGCACGAGGCGGGCTATACCACTTGCTGGATCGAACGTCGTCACGACATCCCGGGCTATGGCGCCACGCCCGTGCCTGAAAAGGTCACTCAACCCGACTTCCACTTCCACTCAATGAAAGAGCTGGCTGACGCAGTGGAAGCCGAGTTGAGCAACCCAGCCATGAAATATTCCTGAGGAAGCGAGCCATGGCCGTCAGTCCTTTTGCAGCCGATATTGCTTCACTGTGGCAATCCACGGCCGTTGACGCTCCGTCATTTCCAGCGCTGGAAGGTGATCGAAGCTATGACGTGGTCGTGGTGGGGGGAGGCTATACCGGGTTGTCCACGGCGCATTATTTGGCGAAAAAAGGGCTGGCAACAGTGGTGCTGGAAGCCAGTCGCATCGGCTGGGGGGCGAGCGGTCGAAATGGTGGCGTGGTGTCGGCCAAGTATCGTATCTCGCTGAGCAAGGTGGCGGCGCGATACGGACTGGAGATGGCTCAGACTATGCGTCGTCTATCCCTTGAGTCGGTGGAACACCTTGAGGAGCTGGTGGCGGTTTATTCGCTGGAAGCGGCGCAATATCGGCGTAGCGGCAGCCTGCATTGCGCGCACAACGAGGCCACGCTGGACTACTGTGTGCGGGAGGCGCAATGGTTGCATGAGCATTTGGGGGATAGCTCCTTCGAAGTGCTTTGCGCCGGTCAGATGCAGGAGGAAACCGGCTCTGGCGATTTTGTCGGCGGCGTCCTCGACAGAGGTGGAGGCTTGTTACACCCATTGAACTTCGTCCGGGGGTTGGCCGACGGTGTGAGCGCGGCGGGAGTCAGTATTCATGAGGGAGCGCCCGTCATGGGCATTCGGCGGATGGGGACGGGCGTCAGGGTGGAGACACCTACTGGCACTGTCCGTGCCAAGCAAGTCGTGTTGGCTACTAACGGTTACTCGAGCCTAACGCCAGCTACTGCGCCTGTGCGCAAATCGGTTGTGCCTTTTCGTTCGGCGATGCTGGCCACCGAGCCTCTCACCGGCCCGCAGCTGGAGTTGTTGCGCCACGGCCGCAGCTACACCGAAACGCGGCGGATGATGCGCTGGTTTCGGATGGCCGAGGACCGTCTGTTGTACGGCGGTCGCGGTGCGTTCGGCACGGATGACTCCGAGGCGGCTTTCAATGCCTTGCACGAAGCGATGGTCAAGCAGTTTCCCCTACTCGCCCGGGCGACCATCACCCATCGTTGGTCGGGGCTAGTGGCGCTCACAATTGACAGTGTGCCGCACGTCGGACGGATTGATGACCGCGTGGTCTATGCCATGGGTTACAACGGCACGGGAGTGGCCATGTCCTCATACATCGGTAAGCATGTCGCAGATGTCATTGTTGGGCGGAAGCCAGAATTGGGGTTGATGTGGGCGGACAAAATACGCCGTATACCTTTTTATTCGCTGCGAGTACCCGTGGTTCGAATGGTCGCCGGTTGGTATCAGTTTTTAGACGCCATCGGACGCTGAACGTATCCCGAAAGAAATGACAGTCCCAGGCAGCTACACAGCCTCGGTCCGGAAGGAGTGATACTGCCATGCTGTTGGAGAATGAAATTCAATGCTTGAAACTAGGCCGGGAATTATCGACCAAACTATCGAAGTGCCGGGATGACCCTCTCGCCATGTGGCTGGCCAGTTACATTCGCAGGTTGATGTGCGAATTATTGGAAGCTGAAGATCCGAGCCAGCTGGCGCGAGCAAGTAGCGCCTGCATGGACGCCATATTGAAGCTCTGGGAGCACCGCGGGTTGCTGCCCTGCGCGAATCAACGTCGTCCTGCGGACGGTGTCACGAGCCAGAGTTTTAAAGCGAAGTCAGACAAATGAATACATAGATAATCTCGCCATTGACCGCTCTAGGACTTGGCAAAAGTCCTTTGGCGCTCAAGATTTTCTCATAGAGCCCAGTGAGCATGTGCTCTCTGGTCACGCCACGTCGTAGCGTCGTTTAATGCTCAAGTTGATCAAGTGGGGGAACGTAAGGCATTCGGTCGGTCAGGACCAAGGCCAAGGCCAGGCCTGCTCCGTGCGGGAAAAACCCGAAGGTTAAAAACAGTGTACCGGCCCCCAACTGTCAAACCCTTATCCGTCAGATCTCTTTGCTTACTCCGTCTGTCGACGTCAAAAGCCGCCTTTCTTTCAAAGCTGACATCGCCAAAATTGATTCTCAGCAAGCAGGTATCAGTTGACAGTAAAACTTGAAGTACATCGCAGCGATTGAAGCCATGAATGAGAGTTATCAGTCACCCCCGGCAACGCGATGGTGTTATTGACGCCCAGCCATCAATACAGCTCATGGTTATATGCGATCACGCAGCTAGCTCTTCGTCATCCCTGTCGTAAAATCACGCCACGGTTACGCAGCCCCCTGCGTCATCGTCAATAGGCTCCACGCCCATTCTGATAGAAGCCATAAGGTTTTTTGATTGACCTGAAAGCTCTCATAGTCAAGCAGCCCCCCCCCCAGCCAGAGCCATGACCGCACCAAGTCAGAATGAGGATTACAGTTCATACCCTCTGGAATTATTCGCCGCAACAAATGGAGCCCCATTGATGCCCGATCCGATCAAGCTTGAATTTTCCGAAAAGTACGACGATAAGCACGCGCAGAGTTATTTACTCAAGCATCAGGACAATCTGGCCCGCCGTTTATCCCACAAACGCGACGAGCAATTGGCGCGTAGTGCGTTGGTCGCCGCTGGCGAGCCTGGCTTGGTGCTGGACTTGCCGTGTGGGGCCGGGCGTTTCTGGCCGTTACTGGCGCAAAAGCCTGGTCGCGTGATCATCGGCGCAGACAATTCTGAGTCGATGTTGAAGGTCGCAACCATCGCCCAACCGGCGGAAGTGGTGAAACGGGTTCGCCCGTTGCAGACCTCTGCCTTTGCTATCGATTTACCGGACAACGCGGTCGACAACATATTCTGCATGCGCTTGATGCACCACATCGGCGCCCCTGAGCACAGACTCGCGATACTGCGTGAGTTTCAACGCGTTACTCGCGACAGCGTAATTATCTCACTATGGGTGGACGGGAACTTCAAGGCTTGGAAACGCAAGCGTACCGAAGTGCGTCGTCGCAACAAAGGAGAACAGGAAGGTTACCAAAATCGGTTCGTGTTACCGGCTACTACTGTCGAGGCAGAGTTTGAACAGGCCGGGTTCCGCGTTCAGAAATCGCTGGACTTCATTCCGCTGTACGCCATGTGGCGAGTGTATGTTTTGCGCAAAAAATAATAGGATGGCTATCGGTCGCTTATTCAAGCTTGATGGTGTTTATAGTTCACGCCCCCTCGAATCATAGGCCACATGATCAGCTCCGTGGATGGGCGCCTCGTGTCTTTCCGATGTACATTTCTCCCCAACGGAGACAGTGAGCGAACGATTAGCAACCATTACGAGCGGATTGCAGCCGGTGTGGGCGAAGACGGTTTCATCATAGGTCGAAAGACCATAGAAGGTAACAGCAGGATTACCGG
>NZ_JACNDD010000082.1:0-29642 GCF_017351395.1 Pseudomonas sp. FW305-28 | reverse complement strand
TAAAGCGTTTTGGTTACTTTTCGCCGGGCCGCGCAGGCTTCTCAAAAGTGACCCGCCGTAAGGGCGGAACCCTAAGTAGCCGTTACCGCAGCAACGGATATACACACGGTATCTCTCTATCGAAAGCCCACAATCAAGTGTTGTGATCGATATCCAACTTGCTGAACGTCACCTTCCCACCTTCGCTGGTATAGCCACTGTTGTCCTGCACATACACACCAGCCTTGAAGTACAACGGCTTGACCTTCCATTTGGAACTGATGGTGGTGTACCAACTACGACCCGCCGCAGTAATACCCAGGTCACCCGTACGATCAAGGTGAAGCCGATAACTAAAGGACTGAGCCAGCTTCACGCCGGACGCGACGGTAATAACCCGACCCTCATCGTCATCGGGACGCATGCGGACCTTGGCAACGATGTCGCCAGTCTTGCCGTCATCCTTGTACTGGTACTCCAGTTTCACCATGGGCTTGCTGCTGTCCTTGGCATGAATCTGCCCGATCACGATCTTGCCGCTGCTGGGCACCTGGTTGACCACCAGGGTCGCGCTCAATTTATTGTCGGCGTCAGGGTAGACCCAGTTGCGCAAGGTGCCGTCTTTATAGGTTTCCCGTAATTCACTGCGCGGGTAGATCGCGTTTTCGGTCTTGGTGCCGGTGACAGGCGACCAGAAGTACACCGTGCTGCCTTCTGAGTTGAAGTACTTATCCTTGAACCCATCCACCAGTCGAGGCGTTTCGATGGTCTTCGGTGGGCTGCCCTCGGGGATGCTCAGGTTCCAGGTTGCAAGATCGACCATGTTCGGATCCTTTCTGAGAAGAAGAAATGATTTACGCCACAGCCGGAGGGCTCTAAGACGCGCTTTTGCTGAGGCCAAAAAGGGGGCGCGAACGTGTATTTGGCACGTTCGTACGGCGGAGGGTTGGCGTCAACAGTCCGTCAGAGTTGCGTTTGCCGGTTTGGTGCCCGAGATAGGCGACCGTTAGTCGGCTAGTAGGAATTTTTCGGGAACGTGGCGATATGGCATCTGTCTATGGCGCCCTGTTGTGGGGCGTCAAACAACCCATAGGGAGGTTTTTGTCGCACGAGGCAAGCAGCGTTCCTTGCTGCTATGGCGCTACGAGAGGGCGCAATCAGAGGTTGTGATCGATATCCAGCATGCTGAAGGTCACTTTCCCGCCTTCGGTGACGTAGCCGGTGTTGTCTTGCACATACACGCCTGCCTTGAAGTACAGCGGCTTGTCGCTCCAGGTGTTGCTGATGTTGGTATTCCACTGATAGCCGGCGCCGTTGATGGTCAGGACGCCGGCGGGGCTGAGGTGAATCAGGTAGGAGAACGACTGGTTCAGCTTGATGCCCGTGGCGATGGTGATGACCTGGCCCGATTCGTCATCGGGGCGTATGCGGACCTTGGCGACGATGTTGCCGGTGGAGCTGTAGGTCTTGTACTGGTACTCCAGCTTCACCATGGGGCTGGTGCTGTCCTTGGCGTGGATCTGGCCGATCACGATCTTGCCGCTGCTGGGCACCTGGCTGACGGTCAGGGTCGCGGCCAGTTTGTTGTCCGCCGCCGAATACAGCCAGTTGCGCAATGTACCGTTGCTGTAGGTCTCCCGCAGTTCGCTGCGCGGGTAGATCGCGTTTTCCGTCTTGGCGCCGGTCACCGGTGCCCAGAAGAACAGGGTCCCGGTTTCGGAGTTGAAGTATTGGTCCTTGAACCCCTGTACCAGCAGCGGGGTTGAAATGGTTGCCGGTGGGCTGCCCTCGGGGATGCTCAAGTTCCAGGTGGCGAGATCGATCATGTCCGGATCCTACGTAACGAAGCGAAAAAAGTTGAAGCCCTGGCGCGGGCTCTAACTCGCGCGTTGTGGGCGTGTTGATCACGCAGGATGGGTGTTTTTCGACAACCGTCCGGCGGATGATTGACGTCAATTGTTCGTCGTTGGTGTCTTTGCAGTTTTTGTGCCCGAGGTGGGTGACCGTTAGTCGGCTATTTCGGGCTTTGTCTGGATGATGGCGCGATGACACCTACTGCTTTTCAAAATCCCGGTCTAGAGTGAGGGGACAGTATTTGTCCGATTTGCTACGTAAAAACGGACGTGGCGCCCGATAAGAGAAGCAGCATGGAATGCGCGCAACCAACGCCCGGCGAAGACAGCTCTGTCCTTTTGATTGTTGATGATTACCCTGAAAACCTGCTCAGCATGCGGGCCTTGTTGCAGCGGCAGGATTGGCAGGTGATGACCGCGTCCTCGGGGGTCGAGGCGCTTAACCTGCTGCTCGAACACGACATCGATCTGGTGCTGCTGGATGTGCAGATGCCCGAAATGGACGGTTTCGAAGTGGCGCGCCTGATGCGCGGCAGCCAGCGCACGCGGCTCACGCCGATCATTTTCCTGACCGCCAACGAGCAATCCCAGGACGCGGTCATCAAGGGCTACGCCAGTGGCGCCGTGGATTACCTGTTCAAGCCCTTCGATCCGCAAATCCTCAAGCCCAAGGTCCAGGCATTGCTCGAGCACCAGCGCAATCGCCGGGCCTTGCAGCGCCTGAGCCAGGATCTCGAAGCGGCCAGGGCCTTCAATGCCTCGGTGCTGGACAACGCCGCCGAAGGCATCCTGGTGGTGGATGAGAATGGCTGTATCCGCTTCGCCAACCCGTCTACCTGCCGTTTGCTCAATGCCACCGCCGACCAGTTGCAGGGGATGCCGTTCCTGGATTTCCTGCAGAAACCCCATATTCCCGAATGGGCCGATTCTGATATCCATAATGCCTATCGGCGCGGTGAAACCTGGCGACTGCATGACGCGGTACTGCGCACGGCACCCGGCCAGCAGGTGTCGGTGGCCTTGTCCTGTGCGCCGCTGCCCTCGGAGCAGAAGGCGATGGTGGTAACGCTGCAGGACATGTCCGTGGTTCGCCACTTGCACCAGCAGCTCGAATACCAGGCCGTCACGGACCCGCTGACTGGCTTGCTCAACCGCCGGGGCTTCTACCAGACCGCGGAAAACCTGTTGATGCGCAGCGAGCGGCTGGAAAGCAACTGGGTGCTGCTGTACCTGGACCTCGATGGTTTCAAGCGGGTCAATGACTCGCTGGGGCACGACGCTGGGGACCGGGTCTTGCGCTGGGTGTCGGAGCAGTTGAAGGCGTGCCTGCGCCCCTTCGATATCCTGGCGCGGCTGGGCGGTGACGAGTTCACAGCCCTGCTGGACCTGGAGTTTCCCGAACAGGCGGCCAAGATCGCGGAGAAACTCATCGAGCGCGTCGCGATCTGCCAGCAGATCGAAGGCATGGACGTGGCACTCGGTGCCAGCATCGGCATCGCGACGTACCCGGACTGCGGCGCCAACCTCGATGGCTTGCTACGGGCCTCCGACATCGCCATGTACGAAGCCAAGCGTGCCGGTCGCCAGCAATACCGTTTCTATGACCACGAAATGAACGGTCGAGCCCGTTCACGGCTGATGCTGGAAGAGAGCGTGCGCTCGGCCATCGAAAACCGTGATTTCAATATGGTCTACCAGCCGCAGGTGAGCATCGTCGACGGGCGGATCCGTGGGTTCGAGGCGCTGTTGCGCTGGCAGCATCCGAGTGTCGGCGATGTGCCGCCGGGCCTGTTCCTGCCGTTGCTGGAAGAGGCGCGATTGATCAGTCGGCTGGGCAGTTGGATTTATCATCGCAGCGCGGCCCAGCGCAAAGTCTGGGAGCGTTTGTTCGCTGACGACCTGGTGTTGGGGGTAAGCCTGAGCAGCACTCAGTTCGGCATGCCGAACCTGGTGACCGAGTTGCGCCAGGTCCTGGAGCGCCATGCCTTGAAGCCTCGGCAGTTGGAGGTCGAGGTGACCGAGGATGCGCTGATGCGCAATCCCGATGAAACCCAAAAGCAGTTGCGGTTGCTGCGCCAGCTCGGGGTGCGGGTGGCGTTGGATGACTTCGGTTCGGGCCCGTGTTCGCTGACGCATCTGCGCGACCTTGACCTCGATACCCTCAAGCTGGATCGGCACTTGATTGCCCGCTTGCCGGGGTCGCCCCGGGACGCCGCGTTGGCCGCCTCGGTCATCGACCTCTGTACGCAGTTGGGTTTGCGGGTCATCGCCGAAGGGGTGGAAACCCGCGAGCAGTATCTGTGGCTACACGCCCACGGCTGTGAGTTCGTGCAGGGGTTCCTGGTGGCGCGACCGTTGATGGCCGAAGACACCGATGTCTTCGCCACGCCCTTCGACTGGAGCGCGGTGCAGGCCTGAATTCGCTACACTGGCGGCCTCTTGTGACTGTGTTGCCTGCCGATGACCGCGCTCAAATACCTCCAGGCCTACCCCGCCGCCTTGCAAGCCCAAGTGCAGCAATTGATCGCCCAGGACCGCCTGGGCGATTACCTGCAACAGCGCTACCCGGATCGGCATCCGATCCAGAGCGACAAGGCCCTGTACGGTTATGCGCTGGACCTCAAGCAGCAATACCTGCGTAACGCGCCGGCCATCGACAAGGTATTGTTCGACAGTCGCCTGGACCTGACCCACCGTGCTCTCGGCCTGCACACCGCGGTGTCGCGGGTGCAGGGCGGCAAGCTCAAGGCCAAGAAGGAAATCCGCATCGCGGCGCTGTTCAAGGACGCGGCACCCGAGTTCTTGAAGATGATCGTGGTGCACGAGCTGGCGCACTTCAAGGAGTCGGACCACAACAAGGCCTTCTACCAACTCTGCGAACACATGCTGCCGGGCTATCACCAACTGGAATTCGACCTGCGGGTGTACCTGACCTGGCGTGACCTGCAACCTCACAAGGACTGACCGGATGGACGTGAGCAAGACCAAGACCAGTTTCTACCGTCGCCTGTACGTGGCTTACCTGATCGACAGCGGCCTGGCGAGCAACGTCCCGGCGCTCACTGAAGTCACCGGCATGCCGCGACGCACTGCCCAGGACACGGTCGCGGCCCTGGCGGACCTGGATATCGTGTGTGAGTTCGAACAAGAGGAGGGCGCTCGCAACCACGCCGGGCGTTATCGGATTCGCGACTGGGGGGCGATTGACCGGGGGTGGATCGAGGAGAATCTGCCGCGGATCAAGGCGGTGCTCGAGTATCCCTGATTTTTGGGTGGTGTTTGGGCTGGCCCTATCGCGAGCAAGCTCGCTCCCACATCGATCTTCGGTGAACACGCGATTGATGTACGACCTGGATCCACTGTGGGAGCGAGCTTGCTCGCGATGCCGTCATCAAGGTCGATGCATACCGATGTGTGGAATCCCATCCTCCAGGTATTCCACCCCCACCACTTCAAACCCGTACCGCCCGTAGTACCCCTGCAGATGCGCCTGGGCCGACAATGAGATCGATGTGCCGGGCCAATGTTTCTCGGCCTGCTTGAGCGCTTGCTCCATCAGCGTGTGGCCCAACCCCTGGCCGCGCGCCTGGGGAGCGATGATCACGCGCCCGATCACTACGTCGCTGTTCTGCGAGTGTGGGTCGAGCAAGCGCAGATAGGCCACCAGGTGGTTGTCGTGCCAGGCCATCAGGTGGCAGGTGTCGCCCTCCAGGTCCAGCCCGTCGACGTCCGGGTAGGCGCAGTTCTGCTCGACGACGAACACGTCGGAGCGCAATTTGAGGATGGCATACAGCTGTTCCTTGCTCAGGTCACTGTGATGTTTGCAGACCCACTCGATATCCATTTTTGAATTTCCTGAAGAACCTGCTGCCGATATTAAGCGTGGTTGGCTCGGAAGTCTCTTGCTCGCGCGACCGGAAAATCTGTGACAAAGACCAAAATGCCATCATTCCTTTGTCGCGGTGCTGTCGTCTTTGTGTAATCTTCGTGACAGCCCTGCGCAGCGGTTCCAATGAGCTAATGTTAGGACCGGGTGTCCGAGGATGCCTGTTGAGTTTCGGCTAAAAACAAACCGGGCTTTGAACCCGTCAAGGACGTTTGGCATGCCGCGATTGCATCGAACTCTTGCATTGATCGGGTTGCTGTTGCTGAGCTATGAGGCTTGCGCGCAGAAGTTGCGCCTGGTCGCCGATGCCTGGCCGCCCTTTACCGATTCCACCTTGATCAATGGCGGCCTGGCGACCGATATCGTCAGCACCGCCCTGGCGCGGGCCGGCTATGCCACCGACTTCGAACAGGTGCCCTGGGCCCGGGCGATGCTGGGCATCGGCGAGGGCCGCTATGACGTGCTGATCAACGCCTGGTACAGCGAGGATCGCACCCATATCGGCCGGTTCTCGGCCGAATACCTGATCAACCGCGTGCTCTTCATCAAGCGCAAGGACGAGGCGATCCAGTTCGACAGCCTGCAACAGCTGCGTGCCTATCCCATCGCTGTCGTGCGCGGTTATGCCTATTCCAAGGATTTCGATGAAGACCCGCAGATGCAGAAAATCCCGGTGCATAACTTCGCCATGGCGGTGCGCATGCTGGCTGCCGACCGCGTGAAGTTGACCCTGGAAGACGAGTTCGTCGCCCGCTATTACCTGGCCCGCGAATCGCCCAAGGTGCGCAGCGCCGTGGAGTTCCTGCCCAAGCCCTTGAGCGAAAACAGCCTGCACATCCTGGTCAGCCTGAAGAACCCGGAGCATGAGCAGATCGTGGCCGGGTTCGATCGGGAGATCGCGGCGATGAAGGCGGATGGGAGTTATGCGCGGTTATTGAAGGCGCATGGGATGTAGCGCCTGAGCCGGCCCTATCGCGAGCAAGCTCGCTCCCACAGTGGATCGCTGGTGTGCACAGACTTTGTGTTACAGCAGATTCAATGTGGGAGCGAGCTTGCTCGCGATGAGGTCCGCTTGGACACCACAGCCCTCAAGCCTCGCCAGTGTCCTTGATCAAATGCGCCGCCAACGTGCGCAACGGCCCCAACTGTCGACAGATCAGCCCCAGTTGCGTCTGCACCAGGCGCTGGCCTTCGTCGATTTCATCGGGCATCTGTTCAAGCTCGCTGGCCAGGGCTTCCTCTTCGTCGCTCTGGATCGCAATCGGTTGTTTGCTCGCCAGGCCCTGGGCGATTTCGTCGATGCTCGCTGCCAGTCTCACCCCGGCACCGTCGATCAACTGTTCGCGCACTTCCGTCGGCAGTTCGGTGCCCCGGTGGGCGCCCAGGCCGGACAAGTAACTGAGCAGGGTGTGGGACAGCACCAGGAAGCGGAACCCCACATCGGCTTCCTTGCGGAAATGCCCAGGCTCCATCAGCATGTTGGCCAGCGTGGTGGACAGCGCGGCATCGGCGTTGTGGGCGTTGCGTCGGGCCAGGCGGTAGGCCAGGTCGTCACTTTTGCCCGCGGCGTATTGCTGCATGATCTGGCGCAGGTAAATGCTGTTGCAGGTCAGCGTGTTGGCCAGCACTTTGTTCAGTCGCCGACCTTGCCAGTCGGGCAGGAACAGGAACACCGCCAGCCCGGCGATCAGGCTGCCGAGCAAGGTATCGAACAGCCGCGGCAGCAGCAGACCATAGCCGTCGCCCACCTGGTTGAAGCAGAACAGCACCATGATGGTGATCCCCGCCGTCGCCAGGGTGTAGCGGGTGGTGCGGTTGGTAAAGAACACCACCCCGGCGGCAATGGCGAAGCACGACTGCACCAGCGGGTTGGGGAACAGATCGAACAACGCCCAGGCCACCGTCAGGCCGATGGCGGTGCCGATGATCCGCTGGCCGAGCTTGCGTCGGGTGGCGCCGTAGTTGGGTTGGCACACGAACAGCGTGGTGAGGATGATCCAATAGCCCTGGGACGGGTGGATCATGTGCACCACGGCGTAACCCACGCTCAAAGCCAGGGGCAAGCGCAGGGCATGGCGGAACAGCAGCGAGGTGGGCGTGAGCTGGGTGCGCAAGCGCAGCCAGACATCCTTGAGGCTGCGCGGCGAGCGGTCCAGCAGGCTGCTGTCGGTGGCGTCGGCCAGGGCGTCGGGGTTGCTCGCGTCGCTGAGCAGGCGGTCCATGGTGCCCAGGTTCACCGACAGGGCTCGCAACGAACGCAGCAAGCCGCGCCAGGCCGGGTTGCTCTGGATGCGCAGGTGCTCAAGGGACGCGTGCAGGTCGTTGAGGGCCTCGGCGAAGGTGTCGTCGTAGACGAACGGCTGGCGCAGTTGGATCGACTCGGCCAGCGCCTGGCAGGCCTTGCCTTGCTGGCGCAGCAGGCGCTGGCAGCGGAACAGCACGTCGCTGTGGAAGAAGGCCTCGGTCAGCGCGTTGTAGGGATAGTGGGAGGAACTGGCGCGTTCGTGGATGTCCTGGGCCAGGAAGTACAGCTTCAGGTAGCGACTGACCTTCGAGCCCGGCCGGCCGTTGCCCACGCGGTGCAGGATGATTTCCTTCGCGCTGTTGAGCGCGGCGACCACCCGGCCATTCTGCTGGGCCAGTTCCAGGCGGCGGGCCTCGACGTCGAGTTGACGGATCGGCTCGAGGAGCGACGACTTGAGTTTCAGGTAGCGTCCCAACTCGCGAAACAGCCGCGCCAGGCTTTGCTGCACCGGTTGGTTGGAAAACAGCGCCTGCCACAGCACCGAAAGCAGGCCGTACCAGGTGGCGCCGGCCACCAGCAGCAGCGGCTCATGCCAGAAATCGGTGACCGCGCCGCCGCGCTGATCCACGCCGATCATGGTGTAGACCGAAAGGATCAGGGTGGCCGAGGCAATCGCGCCATAACGTTCACCCAGGGCCCCGAGCATGGTCAGGCCGAAGCTCGCCAGGGCCAGGGCGACGATGAACAGGACGGGGTAGGGGAACAGCAACTCCACCGACAGCGCCGCAATGGTGAAGCACACCAGCGTTACGGCCAGCGCGTTGAGGCGGCCCTGCCAACTGTCGTCGGTCTCGGCCAGGGCGCTGGCGATGATGCCCAGGAACAGGGGGATCAGCAGCGCCATTTCGTCCAGGTACCAGCACAGCCCCATGCTGCCGGTCAGGGCGATGAACACCCGCACGCTATAACTGAACTTATCCAACGCCCAAAGGCGACGCAAAGACTGGCTAAACGAGTTCGATGACATGAAGTGCACGGGCCTGACGGGCAATGACGCTAAATTGAGGCAGTAATGACGCCGACGCAATGGCGGCGATCACATCTGACAGCAAAAAGTGTTCCGGGAGCCGCCACCAGTCCCTGTGGGAGCGAGCTTGCTCGCGATGGCGGCAGTCCTGTCACATTGATGTTGACTGAACCAGCCCTATCGCGAGCAAGCTCGCTCCCACAGGGTTACTGCTCACATTCAAATCATGTCGGATCAGACGTACTGCGCCGCCGCATAACCCGAAGCCCACGCCCACTGGAAATTGAACCCGCCCAGGTGCCCTGTGACGTCCAGCACTTCGCCGATGAAGTACAGGCCAGGGCTTTTCAACGATTCCATGGTCTTGGACGAGACTTCTCGGGTGTCGACGCCGCCCAGGGTAACTTCGGCGGTGCGGTAGCCTTCGGTACCGGCGGGGACGACGTTCCAGCTCGCCAATTTCTCGGCAATGTCCGCCAGTTCCGCGTGGGTGTACTGCTTCATGGGTTTGGACACGAACCAGGTGTCGGCCAGCAGGTTGGCCATCTTCTTGGTGAACAGCTCGCCCAGCAGGGTCTTGAGTTCGCTGTTGGGGCGTTCGGCCTGTTGCTGTTGCAGCCATTGTGGCACGTCGTGGTCGGGCAGCAGGTTGATCTGCACCGTGTCCCCCGGTTCCCAGAACGAGGAAATCTGCAGGATCGCCGGCCCGCTCAGGCCGCGATGGGTGAACAGGATGTTCTCGCGAAAACTCTGGTCGTTGCAGCTCACCAGGCAATCCACCGAGGTGCCTGACAGCTCGGTGCACAGCGTCTTGAGCTGATCGGTGATGGTGAACGGCACCAGCCCGGCGCGGGTCGGCAGCAGCGCATGGCCAAACTGTTTCGCCACCTGATAACCGAAGCCGGTCGCCCCGAGGGTCGGGATCGACAGCCCACCCGTGGCGATCACCAGGGATTGGCAGGCGAGGGCGCCAAGGGTGGTTTGCAGCAGGTAGCCGCCGTCGGTTTTTTCGATCTGGGTGATCGACGTGTCGAGGTGCAGGCTGACGCCGGCCTGGTCGCATTCATTCAGCAGCAGGCCGAGGATGTCGCTGGATTTGTTATCGCAGAACAACTGGCCGAGTTTTTTCTCGTGATAGGGCACGCCGTGCTTGGCCACCAGGGCGATGAAGTCCCACTGGGTGTAGCGGGCCAGGGCCGATTTGCAGAAGTGCGGGTTCTGCGACAGGAAGTTGCCCGGCTCGGTGTACATGTTGGTGAAATTGCAGCGCCCACCGCCCGACATGAGGATTTTCTTGCCGGCCTTGTTGGCGTGGTCCAACAGCATCACCTGCCGCCCGCGCACGGCCGCGGTCAGCGCACACATCAACCCCGCGGCGCCAGCGCCAATGATCACGACTTCGGTAGAGCGCAAAACGGTGTCCTCTCAACTTTCTCGCACACTGAATGTGGGAGCGAGCTTGCTCGCGATGGCGGCGTCTCAGGCAGCATCAATGCCGCTGATCCACCGCTATCGCGAGCAAGCTCGCTCCCACAGTTTGATCTCTGTTGGGTTGCAGATCGCTTTACAGGATCCGCACCCGCAACGAGCGCCCCTTGATCTTGCCATCGTTCAGGCGTTGCAGGGCCTGTTTGGCGATGCCGCGTTCCACGGCCACATAGGCCTGGAAATCGAAGATCGCGATCTTGCCGACCTGGGCACCGGGGATGCCGGCCTCGCCGGTCAGGGCACCGAGGATGTCGCCGGGGCGGACCTTGTCCTTGCGCCCGGCGCCGATGCACAGGGTGCTCATGGCCGGCAGCAGCGGGCCGCCGCCCTGGGGCTTGAGGTTGTCCAGTTGGTCCCAGCTCAGGGGCGACTTCTGCAGTTGCTCGATGGCCTGGGCGCGGTGGGCTTCGGACGGCGCTACCAGGCTGATGGCGATGCCTTTCTCACCGGCGCGACCGGTGCGGCCAACGCGGTGGATATGAATTTCCGAGTCCCGGGCCAGTTCGACGTTGATCACCATGTCCAGGGCATCGATGTCCAGGCCGCGGGCCGCCACGTCAGTCGCTACCAGGACCGAGGTGCTGCGGTTGGCGAACATCGCCAGTACCTGGTCGCGGTCGCGCTGTTCCAGGTCGCCGTGCAGGCCAACGGCAGAAATGCCCTTGGCGCTCAGGTGGTCGACGGTTTCCTGGACCTGCTGCTTGGTGAAGCAGAACGCCACGCAGGAGGCCGGGCGGAAATGCGCCAGCACCTTGACCACCGCGTCCATGCGCTCCTCGGGGGAGATCTCATAGAAGCGCTGCTCGATCTGCGCGTCGGAGTGAAACGCCTCGGCTTTCACTTGCTGCGGGTTGCGCATGAACTTGGACGACAGTTGCTTGATGCCCACCGGGTAGGTGGCGGAGAACAGCAGCGTCTGGCGGCGTTCCGGGGTCTGCTGGATGATGTCTTCGATGGCGTCGTAGAAGCCCATGTCGAGCATGCGGTCGGCTTCGTCGAGGATCAGCGTGTTGAGGCCGTCGAGCACCAGCGAACCCTTGCGCAGGTGTTGTTGGATGCGTCCCGGCGTGCCGACGATGATGTGGGCGCCGTGTTCGAGGGAAGCGATCTGCGGGCCGAAGGACACGCCGCCGCACAGGGTCAGGACCTTGATGTTGTCTTCGGCGCGGGCCAGGCGACGGATTTCCTTGGCGACCTGGTCAGCCAGCTCGCGGGTGGGGCACATCACCAGTGCCTGGCAGCCGAAGAAGCGTGGGTTGATCGGGTTCAGCAGGCCGATGCCGAAGGCGGCGGTCTTGCCGCTGCCGGTCTTGGCCTGGGCTATCAGGTCCATGCCCTTGAGGATCACCGGCAAGCTTTGCGCCTGGATCGGCGTCATCTGGGCATAACCGAGTGATTCGAGGTTAGCCAGCATGGCGGCGGACAGGGGCAAAGTATTAAAAGCGGTGGCAATGGTGGTCACGGGACTGGCCTGCAAAACAAAATGTCGCGCAGTGTAGCAGCCTCGTGCCACTTTCTTCGAAAGTTCTGGACGAGCTGTGGGGCAGGGTCCGGAAGCAAGACCATGGGGACAAGGCTGTGGGAGCAAGGCTTGCCCGCGAAACAGGCACCTCGGTTATTCAAGGCACCGCGTGCTCCTTATCGCGAGCAAGCTTTGCTCCCACAACTCCATCACAGGGTTGCCGGGTCTGGCTTCTCAATCGCTCCCTCCAATGTTCAGCCAGCCTTTCAGTGCTCGATATGCTCATCGGGACGCTTCTGCCGCCGTCCATCCTGCTTGGACAACTGGGAAAAAATCGTCGCCGCCAGCATCGCCATGATCCCCACCGTCACGAAGGTCAGCTGGAACGCGCCCAGCACCGTCTCCACCCCGTCGTTGCCCACCTGGGCGGTAAAGCCGCCGAGCAGGGCGCCGGCGCAGGCCACGCCGAGGCTCAGGGACAGTTGCGCCACCACCGACAACAGGCTGTTGCCGCTGCTGGCGCTGGCGTCGTCCAGGTCGATCAGGGTCACGGTGTTCATCGCGGTGAATTGCAGCGAGTTGATCGCCCCCAGCACCGCCAGTTGCGCCAGCAGCAGCCAGTACGGCGTCTGTTCGCTGACCAGGCCCATGCTCGCCAGCATCACGCCCAGGGCCACGGTATTGCCGGTCAGGACGATGCGATAGCCCAGGCGTTCGATCAGCGGTCGGGCCACGGACTTGGCGACCATGGCCGCTGCCGCCAGGGGCAGCATGCTCATGCCGGCCTGGGACGGTGAATAGCCGAGGGCGACTTGCAGCAGCAACGGCACCAGGAACGGCAAGGCGCCGCTGCCCAGGCGCGCGAACAGGTTGCCGAGGATGCCCACCGCGAAGGTGCGGGTCTTGAACAATGACGGCGGGAACAGCGCGTTCTCGACATGCCCGGCCCGCAGCCAATAGGCCGCCAGGCAGGCCATGCCGCCGAACAGCAACAGCATCACCCGCAGGTGCGGCAGGTGCAGTTCGCCCAGGCCCTCCATGGCGACGGTGATCAGCACCATCGCCGCGCCGAACAGCAGGAACCCCAGGCCATCGAACCGAGTGCGCTCGCTGCCGCGCAGGTCAGGGATGAATTTCCACACCGCGTAACAGCCGATCACCCCCACCGGCAGGTTGATGATGAAGATCCAGTGCCAGGTCAGGTACTCGACCATCCAGCCGCCCATGGTCGGCCCGATCAGTGGACCGAGCAGGCCGGGGATGGTGATGAAGCCCATGATCCGCACCAGTTCCGAGCGCGGATAAGCCCGCAGCACCACCAGCCTGCCCACCGGCAGCATCAGCGCACCGCCCAGGCCCTGGATGACCCGGGCGCCGATCAGCATGCTCAACGAATTGGACAGGGCGCACAGCAGCGAGCCGAAGCTGAACAGCAGGATCGCCCCGAAGAAGATCTTCTTGGTGCCGAAGCGGTCGGCGATCCAGCCCGAGGCCGGGATCAGCAACGCCACGGTGAGCATGTAGGCGATGATCACGCCTTGCATGCGCAGCGGGTTTTCCGCCAGGTCGCTGGCCATGGCGGGCAGGGCGGTGTTGAGGATGGTCCCGTCCAGGGACTGCATGAAGAAGGCGATCGCCACCACCCACGGAAGCCAGCGGGCGGTGACGGCGTCGAGCGGTGCGCGGTTGGGCATGGGACCTCTTGTTTGTGTTCGGGTGTCTGTTGGCTTCATCGCGGGCAAGCCTTGCTCCCACATGTACGGCGCACATCCTGTGGGAGCAAGGCTTGCCCGCGATGCTTTGTTACAGCGTCAAGGTCAACCGCTTCACCAGCGCCCCCGGCAACAACATCGAGGCCGTGGCTCGCTGGCTGTAGGTGCTGGCCGAGAGCAGCAGTTCCCGCTCTTGGGTCAGGCTTTCCAGTTGTGAGCCGAGCAGGCTGTAGACACTGTCGTCGAAACGCATGGTGCTGACCGGCGCGACGATCTGGCCATTCTCGACCCAGAACGTGGCGAAGCGGGTCATGCCGGTCAGGCGCGCCGCCGGTTGGTCCGAGTAGTTCAGGTACCAGAGGTTGCTGATGTACAGCCCGGTGCCGAGTTCTTCGAGGATGTGTCTTTGCTCCAGTTGTCCGCCCCGCATGTCCAGCGCCGTAGGGTATTCGCTGCTGCTGGCGCCGTTGGCCGCGAGGTCATATTCGGCGGCGCTGCGGGAGTTGACCAGTCGCGCATTGGCCGTGCCCTTGGCGATCAGCCCCAAGTCATCGCGGGGATAACCTTCGTCGGAAAATGCCGGGCTCAAGGAGCCGCTGACCTGCTCCGTCAGCCACACGTTGGGGCTGAAGTGGGCTTCGCCAGCGTAGAACTTCTGCAGCGGGCTTTGCTTGCTGGCGATTGCACCGGCCGAGAACCCGCCCCAACTGAGCATGCCCATGATCTCTTCCAGAGCGGCCGGCGCCAGGTAGGCGCGATATTCGCCGGGCGGCAACGTGCGCAGCGGGCGGCCGAGGAATTCCAGTTGCTCGCGGGCCTGTTCGAAGCGCCGGGCAAATCCGTCGCTGCTCCATTCATGTCCGGCGTAGCTGGCTTTCACCGCCTGGCCGTTGTCATGGAACAGGCTGAAATCGAAGTTGAAGCTGTTGGCCTGATGCCAGCCGAACGCCCCCGAAGAGCTGGCGAAACCACGGCTGATGGGCCCGGCGGCGTAGAACCCCACCAGGTCCAGGCCTTCGGCGGCGCGGGTGATTTCGGTAATGGCCTGTTCCGTCTCGGGCAATGGATGGGCTTGCACATTGTTGCTCTGCCAGTGGTCGGGGTTGAGCAGCAGGTACGGATCGCGGGGCAGCAACGGCAAGGTTTCGCGCAGTTGTTGCAGGCCTTCGGCCAGGCGTTGCAAGTCCGTCTCGGCTTCGCCGGACAAGGTGATCTGCAAATCGGCGTGGCGCCCGTCGTCGATCAGTTTGAAACTGACATTGGCTTGCTGCACCTGGCCGGCCTGGCGGACCTTGCCATGGTTGAAACGGACGAAGGCCGAAGACTCGGCGGCGTAGCCGAGGGTGAACTGTTCGGATTCATGCAACGTATCGCGCAGCCAGTCGACCAACGCCTTGAATGCCTCGGCCTGATTGTTGAAAGTGCTCATCAGGCATCCCCCCCAAACACATCAACGTTGCTGAACACGCAGGCTGGCGACGCATGGCCGACGCGGATGACCTGGTTCGGTTCGCCCTTGCCACAGTTCGGCGTGCCCAGGACCTGGAGGGTGCTGGCATCGCCCACCGCGCGCAGGCTCTTCCAGAACTGCGCGGAAATGCCCCGGTAGTTGGGGTTCTTCACCACGCCCTTGAGCTCGCCGTTCTCGATCAACTGGCCCCACTCGCAGCCGAACTGGAATTTGTTGCGGGCGTCATCGATGGACCAGGAGCGGTTGGTGCGCATCAGCACGCCCCGTTCGGTGCCCTGGATCAATTGCGCCAGGGACTGGTCGCCGGGTTCGATGTTCAGGTTCGCCATGCGGTCAATGGGTGGCCGATTCCAGCCGCAAGCGCGGCTGTTGGCGACACCGTCGAGGCCGGCGCGGAACTGCGACAGCGCACCGCCCAGTGGACGCAGCAACAGGCCTTCGCGAATCAGGAACTGTTTGCTGGCGGCGCTGCCGTCGTCATCGTGGCTGTAGCTGGCCAGTTCTTCGGGAATGTTCGGGTCGAAGGTCACGTTCAGCAGGCGGGAGCCGTATTGCAGGTGGCCGAAATCGCTGGCCTTGACGAAGCTGGTGCCGGCGTAATTGCGCTCGTCCCCCAGGATGCGGTCCAGTTCCAGCGGATGGCCGATGGACTCGTGGATCTGCAACATCATCTGGTCGGGCATCAGCAGCAGGTCGCGGGGGCCTTGCGGCGTGTTCGGCGCCATCAGCAACTGCAGGGCCTGGTCGGCGATTTTCGGCCCGGCCCCGATCAGGCCGCAGCGGCTGATCACATCGAAGCCGCCCTGCTGGCCGAAGTTTTCCCGGCCCAGGGTGCGGGTCTGGCTGTCGTGGCCGTCGAAGGCGGTGACTTCCAGGGCCGGGTAGATGAAGCGTTGGGCCTGGCGCAGTTCAGCGCCGGCACTGTTGAGGTAGATCTGCTCGACCTGGGTCAGGCCGATGCTGGCCTGCCAGTTCACCAGGCGCTCGTCCTGGGGCACCGCAGCCGATTCGTCGCCGAGCAACTGGTAGCAGTCGCTCAGGGGTGGGAAGGCCTGGTCGAAATGCGGCGAGAAGTAATCGGCGCGGTCACTGGACACGGCTTGTTCGCGCAGGTCGAGCAAGGCATGGGGCTTGAGCTGGCGAGCATGTTGTTCGGCACGTTCCAGTGCCGCTTGCAGACCGGCCTGGGACAGGTCGTTGGTGGCGGCATACGCCTCGACACCGTTGACCCGCGCGGTGAGCATCGCACCTTCATCACGGTTCAGGCTGGGCGGTTCGGCGACGTTCTTGCGCACCGACAAATGCTGGCCGGATTCGCGCACGTAACGCAGGGAAAAGAATTCAGCGCCCGTGCGCAAGGCAGCGAAACGCTCCTTGAGCCGGGGGTGGAAGTCGAACATGGAACCTCCTTGTCTGGAGCGAGGGTGCGGCGCATTGCGGTGATTTGACGCGGCGGCTCTAGATTAGGCCTGGGGTGGGGGTGGGATCAAGGTAGAAGGGAATACTGAGGTTGTCAGGGCGGACGCTTTCGCGAGCAAGCTCGCTCCCACATTGGATCTTCGGCGACCACGGAATCCGTGCCGGCCATCGTGCCCTTTGTGGGAGCGGGCTTGCCCGCGAAGACGGCGGTACATCCGACATGGATGCACGCTGACCCACCGCTTTCGCGAGCAAGCTCGCTCCCACAGGGGGATCTTCAATGGTCACAAAATGTGCGTTCGCTGCAGATCCCTGTGGGAGCGAGCTTGCTCGCGATGGCGGTCCTGAGCCTTACTGAGCCATTGGCCCCACTTCGCGCAGTGGCTTGCCACGCACCGGCGCTTCGCCGGCCACGTAGTACGGGGCGGTGCTGCGTGGCAGGGGCTTGCGGCCGCGGATCTTGTCGGCGATTTTCTCGGCGATCATGATCGTCGGCGCGTTCAGGTTGCCGGTGGTGATGATCGGCATGATCGAGGCATCCACCACGCGCAGCCCTTGCATGCCATGCACGCGGCCTTCGCCATCCACCACGGCCATGTCGTCGGTGCCCATCTTGCACGAGCAGGACGGGTGGAACGCGGTTTCGGCGTGCTCGCGGATGAACTGGTCCAGTTGCGCGTCCGTCTGCACCTCGATGCCCGGGCTGATCTCGCGCCCCCGGAACGGGTCGAGCGCCGGTTGCTGCATGATCTCGCGGGTCAGGCGGATGCCGTCGCGAAACTCCTGCCAGTCCTGCTCGGTCGCCATGTAGTTGAACAGGATGCTCGGGTGCTGGCGCGGATCCTTGGATTTGGCCTGGATCCGGCCGCGGCTTGGAGAGCGCATGGAGCCCATGTGCGCCTGGAAACCGTGTTCCTTCACGCCGTTGCTGCCGTTGTAGTTAATCGCCACCGGCAGGAAGTGATACTGGATGTTCGGCCAATCGAAATCCGGACGGGTGCGGATGAAGCCGCCGGCTTCGAACTGGTTGCTGGCGCCGATACCGGTGCCGTTGAACAGCCATTCGGCACCGATGGCCGGCTGGTTGTACCAGAGCAGCGACGGGTACAGCGAGACCGGTTGGGTGCAGGCGTATTGCAGGTACAGCTCCAGGTGATCCTGCAGGTTCTCACCGACCCCCGGCAGGTCATGGACCACCGGGATGTCGAGGCTTTCCAGCAATTGGGCCGGGCCGACGCCGGAGCGTTGCAGGATCTGTGGCGAGGCGATGGCGCCGGAGCACAGCAGCACTTCCTTGCGTGCCCGGGCTTCCACGCGCTCTTCAGCCGCGCCCACCAGGTAACGCACGCCGACCGCGCGTTTGCCTTCGAAGATGATCTTGTCGGTCAGGGCGTGGGTGACGATGGTCAGGGTCGAGCGCTTCTTGGCGACGTCCAGGTAACCGCGCGCGGTGCTGGCCCGACGACCGTTGGGCGTGACGGTACGGTCCATCGGGCCGAAACCTTCCTGCTGGTAGCCATTGAGGTCTTCGGTACGCGGGTAACCGGCCTGCACGCCGGCTTCGACCATGGCGTGGAACAACGGGTTGTTGCCGGCCTTGGGGGTGGTCACGCTGACCGGGCCGTCGCCGCCGTGGTAGTCGTTCGGGCCGATGTCCCGGGTCTCGGCTTTTCTGAAGTAGGGCAGGCAGTCCAGGTACGTCCAGTCCTCGAGGCCAGGCAGTTTTGCCCAGTTGTCATAGTCCAGGGCGTTGCCGCGGATGTAGCACATGCCATTGATCAGCGAAGAACCGCCCAGGCCCTTGCCGCGACCGCATTCCATGCGGCGGCCGTTCATGTGTGGCTCCGGGTCGGTCTCGTAGGCCCAGTTGTAGCGTCGGCCTTGCAGCGGGAACGCCAGGGCGGCGGGCATTTGCGTGCGAAAGTCCAGGCGATAGTCCGGGCCGCCGGCTTCGAGCAGCAGGACGGTGACGCCCTCGTCTTCGGTCAGGCGGGTGGCCAGGGTGTTACCGGCCGAGCCGGCACCGATGATGATGTAATCGAATTCTTGGGACATGAAATGCACCCTCTTTTTGAATTGGGTTCAGGTCAGGCCTGGCGAGTGCTTCGCACTCAATCGCGAGCAAGCTCGCTCCCACATTGGAATGGGAGCTCCTGTGGGAGCGAGCTTGCTCGCGATGGCGGCCGCAGAGGCAACGCCGGCTTAGAACACTGACGCGTAATCGCCCAGTTCGACCTGTACCGATTTGATTCGCGTGAAGTTGTTCAGCGAACTGATGCCGTTCTCCCGGCCCACCCCCGATTGCTTGTAGCCGCCGACCGGCATCTTGGCGTCGGACTCGCCCCAGGCGTTGATCCAGCAGATACCGGCTTCCAACTGGTGGATGATGCGGTGGGCGCGGTTCAGGTCGCGGGTCACGACGCCAGCGGCCAGGCCGAAGTCGGTGTCGTTGGCGCGGCGGATCACTTCTTCTTCGGTGTCATAGGTGAGGATGCTCATCACCGGACCGAAGATTTCTTCACGCACGATGGTCATCTCATCGGTGCAGTCGGTGAACACGGTCGGAGCGACGAACGCGCCCTTGGCGAATTCGCCTTCAGTCAGGCGACCGCCGCCGCACAGCAGGCGCGCGCCTTCGGCTTTGCCTTTCTCGATGTAGCCCAGCACGCTTTCCATGTGGGCGAAGCTCACCAGCGGGCCGAAATTGGTGTTTTCATCCTCTGGGTTGCCAACGCGAATGCGCGCCACGCGCTCGGCGATCTTGGCTTCGAAGGCGGCCTTGAGGTGGCTCGGTACGAACACGCGGGTGCCGTTGGTGCAGACCTGGCCGGAGCTGTAGAAGTTGGCCATCATCGCGGTGTCGGCAGCGCGATCCAGGTCGGCATCGTCGCAGATGATCAGCGGCGACTTGCCACCCAGTTCCATGGTCACCTCCTTGAGCGAAGAGCTCGAAGCGCTGGCCATGACTTTCTTGCCAGTGTCGGTGCCGCCGGTGAAGGAGACTTTCTCGATGCGCGGGTGCTCGGTCAGCCAGGTACCGACTTCACGGCCGCTGCCGGTCAGGACGTTGAAGACGCCTGGCGGAACCCCGGCTTCGGTGTAGATTTCGGCCAGTTTCAAGGTGGTGAGCGAGGTGACTTCGCTCGGCTTGAAGATCATCGCGTTGCCAGCCGCCAGGGCCGGTGCGGATTTCCACAGGGCGATCTGGATCGGGTAGTTCCACGCGCCGATACCGGCCACTACGCCCAGGGGCTCGCGGCGGGTATAGACGAAAGACGTGTCGCGCAACGGGATCTGCTCGCCTTCGATGGCGGGCACCAGGCCGGCATAGTATTCCAGCACGTCGGCGCCGGTGACGATGTCGACGTAGCGGGTTTCGGAGTAGGCCTTGCCGGTGTCCAGGGTTTCCAGGGCGGCCAGTTCATCGTTGCGCTCGCGCAGGATGTCCACGGCGCGGCGCAGGATGCGCGAACGCTGCATGGCGGTCATGGCCGCCCAGACTTTCTGGCCCTTTTCGGCGCTGACCACGGCGCGCTCGACGTCCTCGAACGTTGCGCGCTGCACCAGGGCGAGTACTTCACCGTTGGCCGGGTTGATGGCTTCGAAAGTGGCGTCGCCGCTGGCATCGCTGTACGCGCCATCGATGTAGAGTTTTTGCAGTTCGAAACGGGCCATAAAGTCCTCGCAAGTGCATGAGTGGTTGGCTGGCCACCGAGCGTGTCGTTTATAGCTGACTACGCGCTGCGGTGGGGGTTCAGGAATCGAGCGGTTCTGTGTGCTCTGGCGCCCCTGCCTTGGCCAGTTGGAAATCCATGTATTCGTAAGCGATCTGGTGCGCCTGGGCGGTATCGAACGCGTCTCCCGACAGCGCTCCGCGCAGCCACAAACCGTCAATCAACGCGGCCAGGCCCCGTGCCGCGCTGCGTGCCTGATCGACGGGCAACAGGCGGCGGAACTGGCAGCACAGGTTGGAATACAGACGGTGATCGTTGATCCGCTGCAACCTGTGCAAAGACGGGTGGTGCATGCTGGTGGCCCAGAAGGCCAGCCAGGTTTTCATTGCCGGGCCATTGACCTGGCTGGCGTCGAAGTTGCCTTCGATGATCACCTTGAGGTGAGCCCGCGGGCTCGAATCCTCCAGCGCATGACGGCGCGCGGTGACGTTCTCGCTCAGGACAGTCATCAGGTACTGGGCCGTGGCCGCGATCAGGCCGTTCTTGTCCTGAAAGTAGTGACTGATGATGCCGTTGGAGACACCGGCCAAACGGGCGATCAGCGCAATGCTGGCGTCCCCCATCCCGACCTGATCGACCGCTTGCAACGTGGCTTCGATCAATTGTTGGCGGCGGATGGGTTGCATACCGACCTTGGGCATCTAGCACATCTCCTTAGGCCTGCAGGCGGACGAGTGCAGTCCGTCATGGCGAGGGCCAGTCTATTTTGTTTTGATTGAACGTTCAATCAACAAAAACAAAGTTCTATGACAAGTCGTCGCTGTTTGTCGGGATTCCATGTGTAAATGGCGCCTGAAGGCACATGGAAACCCGCCGCGCAGGGGCGAGGACTTTTTCGGGATGTCTTTATAACACTCGTCGGTCGGTTGCCGAGCAAACGGTTGTGGCAAGGCTGAATGTCCGCACAAACAAAAACGCCGCGATCATCTCGCGGCGTTTGTGTGCGTGGGCTCAGCCCAGGTTCTTGCCGAGCAATGCGTGGTACAGCTCGCTGTCGCCCAGGATCCCGACGACTTTCTGGTTATCGTGGAGCACCAGTTTGTTGCCGGTCTGGTAGCGGATCTGCAACGCGTCGCGCATGCCGATGTTGGAGTCCACCAGGGTCGGACGCCGGCCCAGCTCTTCCACCGATTGGCCCGGTGCCCAGTTTTGCAAATCCAGGACCGCGCCGTTCTGCCGGGCGCCCTTGATGGTGTTGCCTTCGGCCAGGTCGAGCCAGGAGTCGCCGCCCGGATCCAGGCAGACCGAACCGTTGATGCGCTTGCAGTTGTCCAGGGTGCGCATCAGGCTGCGACCGCACAGGACGTTGAGTGGGTTGGTGTGGGCGACGAAGGTGCGCACATAGTCGTCCGCCGGGTTCAGCACGATCTCTTCCGGCTTGCTGTACTGGATGATCTTGCCGTCTTTCATGATGGCGATCCGCGTGCCCAG
Source organism: Pseudomonas sp. FW305-28 (assembly GCF_017351395.1). Classification (NCBI taxonomy): domain Bacteria; kingdom Pseudomonadati; phylum Pseudomonadota; class Gammaproteobacteria; order Pseudomonadales; family Pseudomonadaceae; genus Pseudomonas; species Pseudomonas sp. FW305-28. Next base: position 7,935 of record NZ_JACNDD010000082.1, on the reverse strand, counting down.
TTTCAGGGCTTCGTCCAGGTCATGGCTGACGAACACGATGGTCTTTTGCAGTTTGCGTTGCAGTTCCAACAGTTCGTCCTGCAAACCCTGGCGGATCAGCGGGTCGAGGGCCGAAAACGGTTCGTCCATCAGCAGGATGTCGGCGTCCATCGCCAGGGCGCGGGCCAGGCCGACCCGTTGCTGCATACCGCCGGACAGCTCGTCGGGCTTCTTGTTGCGCCATTGGGTCAGGCCCACCAGCTCGAGTTTTTCATCCACCAGCTTGCGCCGTTCCTTCTCGGGACGGCCCTGCATTTCCAGGCCGAAGCTGATGTTCTCGCGCACCGTCAGCCAAGGCATCAGGGCGAACTTCTGGAACACCATGGCGATGCGCTTGGTGCGCATCATCTTCAGCTCGGCGGGGGAGCAGGAGGCGATGTCGATCTGCCGTCCTTCATGCTCGACGAACAACTTGCCACGACTGACGGTGTTCAAGCCGTTGATGCAGCGCAGCAGGCTGGATTTGCCTGAGCCGGAAAGGCCCATCAAGACGCAGATCTCACCCTTCTCGATGGATAGGCTGGCTTTTTCCACGCCGACGATCAGGCCGGTCTGCTGCAGGATCTCGGGGCGCGAAAAACCCTTGTCCAGCAGGTCCAGCGCGGCCTTGGGACGGTTGGAGAAAATAACATCGACGTCCTCGAAACGAATGATGCTCATGCGTCACCCCCTACTTTAGCGTCGGGTTGTTTGCAGATTCGGTCGAGCATGATCGCCAGTAATACGATCGCCAGGCCTGCTTCGAAGCCCAGGGCGATATCGGCGGTGTTCAGTGCGTTGACCACGGGTTTGCCCAGGCCATCGGCACCCACCAGCGCGGCGATCACCACCATCGACAACGACAGCATGATGCACTGGGTGATACCGGCCGCGATGCTTGGCATCGCATGGGGCAGTTCGATACGCGACAGGAGTTGGCGGCGGGAGCAGCCGAAGGCTTTGCCGGCGTCCATCAGTTCGTCCGGAACGTCGCGGATGCCCAGGTAGGTCAGGCGGATGGGCGCGGCAATCGCGAACACCACCGTGGAGATCAGGCCCGGGACCACACCCAGACCGAAAAGGGTCAGGGTAGGAATGAGGTAGACGAAGGTCGGTACGGTCTGCATCAGATCGAGTACCGGCCGCATCATTGTGTAGAACATCGGCTTGTGCGCGGCAACAATGCCCAGCGGCACGCCGATCAGCACGCAGACCAGGGTCGCGAACAGCACCTGGGCCAGGGTTTCCATGGTTTCTTGCCAGTAACCCAGGTTGAGAATCAGCAGGAAGGACGCGATGACGAATACGGTCAGGCCCCATTTGCGCTGGATGAAGTGCGCCAATAGCGCGATGAGGCCGATCAGGGCCAGGGGGTTGAACCAGGTCAGCGCAAACGTCACGCCGTGAATCATCGTTTCCAGAAACAGCGCGATTGCGTCGAATGTGCTGGCGCCGTTTTGCGTCAACCATTCGACAAAGCCCGCGATGTACTGGCCCAAGGGTATTTTCTGATCAATAAGCATGGTAGTGAACGTCCGCATGCAAGGGAATAAACAGCCCGGGCGAGCGAACTCGCCCGGCATAACATAAGCAGTTATTGCGCAAGTTTGGCTTTCACGGCTTCCAGGCCAGGTTTACCGTCAATGGTGGTCACGCCAGCGAGCCAGGTATCGAGTACCTGTGGGTTTTTCTTCAGCCAGGCCTTGGCGGCGGCCTCAGGTTTCATCTTGTCGTCGAGCACGTTGCCCATCAGCTGGCTTTCCATGTCGACGGTGAACTCCAGGTTTTTCAGCAGTTGTCCAACGTTGCTGCATTCCTGGCTGTAGCCCTTGCGGGTGTTGGTCGCCACGGTAGCGGCACCGAAATCGGGGCCGAAGAAGTCGTCGCCGCCGGTCAGGTACTGGATCTTGAAACGCGTGTTCATCGGGTGTGGCGCCCAGCCGAGGAACACCACGTCGGTGCCACGCTTGGAGGCGCGGTCGACCTGCGAGAGCATGCCCGCTTCACTCGATTCGACGACTTTGAAGCCGGCGTCCTTCAGGCCGAAGGCGTTCTTTTCGATCATGCTCTGGATCAGGCGGTTGCCGTCGTTGCCCGGTTCGATGCCGTAGATCTTGCCGTCCAGCTCTTTCTTGAATTTGGGGATGTCGGCGAAGTCATGCAGACCTTTGTCGTACAAGGCCTGGGGCACGGCGAGGGTGTACTTGGCGCCCTTGAGGTTGGTGCGCACGGTTTCCACGGTGCCGGCTTCGCGGTAGGCCTTGATGTCGTTTTCCATGGTCGGCATCCAGTTGCCGAGGAATACATCCATGTTCTTGCCATCGGCCAGGGACTTGTAGGTCACCGGCACGGAAATCATGGTGGTCTTGGTCTTGTAGCCCAGCGCGTCCAGCACCACGCTGGTGGTCGCCGTGGTCACGGTAATGTCGGTCCAGCCGACATCGGAGAAGTTGACGGTGCTGCACTTTTCGGGGTCTGCAGCGTTGGCCAGCATCGGAAGACTCAGCATGGCGGCCAACAACAACGGCTTGGAACCTTTCATGGGTGGACTCCTGGTGTTTTATCGGCGGTGTCCGGTCAGGACAACCACGCTTAATTGGATGTTGCGGTTGGTGGCGCGTGGGCACTCTCTGACACGCGGCCTTGCAAACGAGCCGTAACCGATCATGTACCAGTGCAAATCTGACGCCTACAGGGTGGGTCGTATCCAGTACAGGGATGGTCGCATCCAGTGTCGGTGACGTCGTTTACAGATTTTTTCCGCCCCTGACGGGCCTCTGACACGCAGAAAAACGCCGCAGAAACGGGGTCAGGGACGGGCGGCGCTGGTGGGCATGATTGCGTCGGTGTCAGACGTCGGGCGCCCAGGCAAAAACCGGATGATGCGGCCATCCCGGCGTTGAGCGTAGCAGCTCCGTCACCGGACGCTCCTGCGCCCGGATGTGCCTGTTCTGGAGGTTATCGGCAATGGCAATCAGCGTTTTCGACTTGTTCAAAATCGGTATCGGCCCGTCCAGTTCCCACACCGTGGGCCCCATGCGTGCCGCGGCGCTGTTCGTTGAAGCGCTGAAGGCAAAGGCCCTGCTCAATGATGTGCGCCGGGTCGAGGTGCAATTGTTCGGTTCGCTGTCGGCCACCGGCATCGGCCACGGCAGCGACAACGCCGTGATCATGGGCCTGATGGGGGAGTGGCCGGACGCAATCGACCCGTCGCAGATCGGCCCGCGCATCGAGCTGCTGCGTGAAACCCAGACCCTGCTGCTCGACGGTCGCGTGCCGGTGCCGTTCGTGTGGTCCCGGGACATGCGCCTGATCGACGAGAACCTGCCGTTCCATCCCAACGCGATGACGCTGGTGGCCGAGGGCGCCGACGGCGAGCTGCACCGTGACACTTATTACTCGGTGGGCGGTGGTTTTGTCGTCGATCAGGCCCAGGCCTCCAGCGGCGTGGTGGATCTGGACAGCACTGAGCTGCCTTACGATTTCTCCAGTGCCGAAGAGTTGCTTGAGCTGTGCCGTACCCACAACTTGCGGGTAGCCGAGTTGATGCTGGCCAACGAAAAGGTCTGGCGGTCCGAAGAAGAGATCCGCAGTGGCCTGATGAAACTGTGGCGGGCCATGCAGGATTGCGTCGAGCAGGGCCTCAAGCACGAAGGCATCCTGCCGGGCGGTTTGAATGTGCGTCGGCGGGCGGCCAAGTTGCACCGCAGCCTGCAAGAGTTGAACAAGCCCAATGTCATCGGCTCGACCCTCAGCGCCATGGAGTGGGTCAACCTGTTCGCCCTGGCGGTCAACGAAGAGAACGCGGCCGGCGGGCGTATGGTCACGGCACCGACCAACGGTGCGGCGGGGATCATCCCGGCGGTGCTGCACTACTTCATGAAATTCAGCGAAGCGGTCACCGACGCCAACGTCGTGGATTATTTCCTCGCTGCGGCGGCCATCGGGATCCTGTGCAAAAAGAACGCATCGATCTCCGGCGCCGAAGTCGGTTGCCAGGGCGAGGTGGGATCGGCCTGCGCCATGGCGGCGGCGGGCCTGGCGGAAATCCTCGGGGCCACGCCGGAGCAACTGTGCAACGCGGCGGAAATCGGCCTGGAACACAACCTCGGCCTGACCTGCGACCCGGTGGGCGGCCTGGTGCAGGTGCCGTGCATCGAGCGCAACGCGATCGCCGCGGTCAAGGCCATCAACGCCGCACAAATGGCCCTGCGCGGGGATGGCCAGCATTTCATCTCCCTGGACCGGGTGATCCGCACCATGCGTGATACCGGTGCCGACATGCATGACAAATATAAAGAGACCTCGCGCGGCGGCTTGGCGGTCAGTGCGGTGGAGTGCTGAAGCACGCATTGCCGGGGCTCTCTGTGGCGAGGGAGCTTGCTCCCGCTGGGTTGCGAAGCAACCCCAAGGCCTGATCTCGCGGTGTTTCACCGTTATCGCGTAAATAGGATTTGCGACCGCTGCGCGGTCGAGCGGGAGCAAGCTCCCTCGCCACGGGTTGTTCTTAAAATCGCTCACAAAATGCACATCCATCCTGAAACACGCCACCTTTTAGCGCGTCGCAAACAGACAAGACCCCCGTTGTCGAGCCAGCCGCTCAATCGCGCTCGACCGTCCGTCACCCGCACCTGTGGTGCTACTCCTTGCGCTAGCCGCGCAGCCCAGTTCCCACAAGTGCTACCGAACTGCTCACAGCCTTCTGTGATCGGTACCTGCCGCCATTGATGGCACCTAAAACCCGGACGCGATGCACGCCTTATATAGACAGGCCGCGATGTCGTTTTCAGGATTTATTGAACACACATTCAATTTTAGGCATGGCAATTGCTCTATCCCGATAAAGCCCTGTCTCGCGCAAGAGAACGTGGCAATAACAAGAGCCTCCGCCTGAGGCCATCACCCGCTTTGTGTGAGGAGATACCGCGATGACGACGTCCAACTCCGGGGCCCAACCCCAGAACCGTGCGCCTCAATCCATCGGCTTTTTGCTGCTGGACAATTTCACGCTGATTTCCCTGGCGTCCGCGGTGGAACCGCTGCGCATGGCCAACCAGCTGTCCGGTCGCGAGCTGTATCGCTGGACCACCCTCACGGTCGATGGTGGCCAGGTCTGGGCCAGCGACGGTTTGCAGATCACCCCCGACGCCTCCATGCATAAAGCGCCGCCCCTGGACACCGTCATCGTCTGTGGTGGCATTGGCATCCAGCGCACCGTGACCCGTGAACACGTGTCGTGGTTGCAGAGCCAGGCCCGCCAGTCCCGTCGCCTCGGCGCGGTCTGCACCGGCAGCTGGGCCCTGGCCTGCGCCGGCCTGTTGGATGGTTTCGATTGCAGCGTGCACTGGGAATGCCTGGCAGCGATGCAGGAAGCATTCCCGCGGGTGTCGATGAGCACCCGCCTGTTCACCCTCGACCGCAACCGCTTCACCAGCTCCGGTGGCACCGCGCCGCTGGACATGATGCTGCACCTGATCAGTCGCGATCACGGTCGCGAGCTGTCGGCGGCGATCTCTGAAATGTTTGTCTACGAGCGTATCCGCAACGAGCAGGATCACCAGCGTGTGCCGCTCAAGCACATGCTTGGCACCAACCAGCCGAAGTTGCAGGAAATCGTGGCGTTGATGGAAGCCAACCTCGAAGAGCCGATCGACCTGGACGAACTGGCGGTGTACGTCGCCGTGTCCCGGCGTCAGCTGGAGCGGTTGTTCCAGAAGTATCTGCACTGCTCACCGTCGCGCTACTACCTCAAGCTGCGGCTCATTCGTGCGCGGCAACTGCTCAAGCAGACGCCGATGTCGATCATCGAGGTAGCCTCGGTGTGCGGCTTCGTTTCCACCCCGCACTTCTCCAAGTGCTACCGCGAATACTTCGGCATTCCACCGCGGGACGAGCGCGTCGGTTCCAACACCACGCAACAGGTGGCGATGATGCCGCTGCCGCAGGCGTTGGTGCTGTCGCCATTGTCCGGGCCGCTGTCGGCGCTGAGCCAGGCGCGTAATGAATCGACGTTTGCCAGTGTGAGGCTCTAAAACCTCTAGCGCCTTCATCGCGAGCAAGCTCGCTCCCACAGGGCGATCGGCTGGGTGCAATAGAAAGTGTGCACACCAGGGATCACTGTGGGAGCGAGCTTGCTCGCGATTGGTTTTATCAGGCGCTGTGGTTTTGCTGGTAATTCATCAGCGCCGGCAACAGCTGCTTGTCGATTGCCTGGCGCACGGCCGGCAGGATGGTGGCGCTGCTGGTGTACATGTCCTTGACCATCCGCCGCAGTTCATTGGCGCGGGCCTGGTCCAAGCCCCGCACAGCGCACTCGCAGGCCTGCTCGGCGGTGGAGCCACTGGGTATCTGCAGTCCCAGGGCCTTGAGATGGCCCAGCAGGTCTTCCTGGTCGATCAAATCGGCGTGCATCATGACGCTTTTCCTTGTTCAGGGATTGGGGTCGTGTCTCGATTCTGGTAGCCACCCGAAGCGGCGGCAAGGGCAAATGGTCGCAATGTCACGAATGACTATGGAGGCGTCGTTTTCGGTTAACTTGCCCAGGCCTGGACTGGGCACACTGGCCCCAAGCTGAATCACGATGGTTTGGTCACCCTCGCGCGACAGCTCCTCCAGTAACGCAACCTGCCCCGATCCTGTCACGGCTTGATCGGGGATTTTTTTGTCTGTGACAATCAGGGAGTGATGGGTTGTTCGTCAGGACGCTATCGCGAGCAAGCTCGCTCCCACTGGGGGTTGTGTCGTTCACGAAACCTAATGTGGGAGCGAGCTTGCTCGCGATGAACGATGACGCGGTCTACCTCTGCAACACCAGAATCCGCGACAACAATTCATCCCGATCCACATAGCACCCCTGGAAATGCCGCGCGCCGGAAGCCGGGTCGAAGGCGTTGCGGGCATGGAGCGTGCGGCGGTTGTCGAAGCACCAGAGCTGGCCCGGTTCGAGGCGCTGCACCAAGCGAAAGTGTGGCTCGCGGGTCAGGGCGATGAAGCGGCGGTAGGCACGGTAAAGTTTGGGCATCTGCTCGACCGAGGTGTCGAACGGCCCGCGCAGGAAGTTCGCCATGCGGATTTCCGAGACCTGTCCGAGGGCATCCAGGGCGATGATCGGCGCCAGGCAGCGATAGTCGCTGCGGCGGTCCTTGTTGCGAAATTCCACCGGAATCCGGCACAGGGCGTCGAAGGCCTCGGGGTCTTCCCGGCGCAGGGCTTCGGCAATGGCAAAACCGTCGACAAAAATGCTCTCGCCACCGTCGGCGTCATTCACCAGGCAATGCAAGAACTGCAGCCCCGGCTGCAACTCCCGGGTCGGCAGGTCGGTGTGCAGTGGCAGGTTGAAAGCGGTGTAGGCGTTGCTGTCGGCATCGGCCTTGGACTGCACGTTGAACAGCACGCCGAAGTTGCTCTCGCGGATGAAGGCGATGCGTTGGGCCACCCGTTTCAGCGAACCGGGTTCGGTGGGCACGCCGCTTACTTGGGTCAAGCCGATGTCGCGCAGCGCCAGCAACCATTGCAGCAGCGCGTCGGTATCGTCCATCAGCGCCGGATAATCGAACACCGGCAGTGGCAGGTCGTGCCGCCATAGCTGGCGTTGGGGCTTGTTCGCCAGGCGTTCGGCCCGGGATTGATCGTCGTAGGCGTGGGCGCGCAACCAGCCCGGGTCAAAACGGCTCTGGTGGCCGTCCTGCCAGTCCACGCATAGGCAGCCTTCGTCGTCGAGGCGAATCGCGCCGGGGGCCATGTCCTCAGCGACATCGACGATTTCCAGCACCTGCTCGCGGGTGACGCTGTAGACGCATTGGGGGCAAGGGCAGTTGTCCCGTAACCATGGGTGATGAAAGGGGCTGGTCCGGCCATCGGCCCATGTGACTTGCACCCGGTCGGCCAAGGGGGTTGCGGCGGTCAACGCGAAGATCA
>NZ_JACNDD010000081.1:0-29718 GCF_017351395.1 Pseudomonas sp. FW305-28 | reverse complement strand
AACCGATCAATCCGGGGTGGATCAAGCCGGCAAAGTTGACCCCGGGAATGTGCCGCGAGCTGGTAAACATGCCTTTGAAATCCCAGATGGCTTTCTGTGCGCTGGGAAAGTGATCCGTGAGGAATCCGCCACCGTTCTGCCGCGAGAAGAAGCCGTTGAAGCCCCACATCGATTCGGCCTTGGCGCCGATGTCCAGCAGGTCGACCACCAGCAGATCCCCCGGCTCGGCGCCATGCACGCCCACTGGACCGGACAGGTAGTGCACGGTGGACAGGTCGACGTCACGCACATCCGAGGCGTCGTCGTTGTTCTTGATCGCGCCAGCGGTCCAGTCGTAAGTCTCAAGAATAAAGTCATCCCCCGGCTTGACCCAGCAGGCCATGGGAATGTCCGGATGCCAGCGGTTGTGGATCTGTTCGTTCTCGGTGGCGGGCTGGTTGAGGTCGACTTTGATCAAGGTATCGGTCATGGCGAAGCTCCTGAACATTAGGGATGTACCGCGTTGGAACCAGTCTCGAATGGCGGCACGAATCGGCCAATACGTTGGATGACGTACCCCTTTGAGCTGGCTTGCCAGCTGCTACAAGGGGGCCGATCGCGCCTATACGCAGAGGTAGCGACTGATGGTGGATTCGTCGACCTTGTCCCGGGTCTCCTCAATCACGAAGCGACCCTTCTCGATCACCAGGAAGCGGTCGGCGATTTCCAGGGTGAATGACAGCACCTGCTCGGAGACCACAATGGTCAGGTCGCGCAGGTGGCGGATCTCTTTCAAAGTGCGGGCGATGTCCTTGATGATCGACGGCTGGATGCCCTCGGTGGGCTCATCGAGCAACAACACCTTGGGATTGGTCGCCAGTGCCCGGGCAATCGCCAGTTGTTGCTGCTGCCCGCCCGAAAGGTTGCCACCCTTGCGCGAGCGCATGTCGTGGAGCACCGGAAACAACGCATAGAGGTCTTCGGGCACCTGGCCCCGGGCCGATGCCGGCAGGCCGGTCTGTATGTTTTCCAACACCGTCATGCTAGGGAAAATCATCCGCCCCTGAGGCACATAGGCGATGCCGTGCTCCACCCGCTCGTGGGTTTCCAGGTTCGAGACTTCCTGACCATCGACGCTGACCTGCCCCCGCCACTGCGGAAGGATGCCCATCAAGCTCTTGAACAGCGTGGTCTTGCCCATGCCGTTGCGTCCCATCACGGCGACGATTTCGCGTTTGGCCACGGCCAGGTCGAGGTCGTGAAGGATCTGACTCTGGCCGTAACCACAGGACAGCTTGTCTACGTTGAACATGCCTGCTTCCTCAATGGCCTAAATAGACTTCGATGACTTTCGGGTTGTTCTGCACCGACTCCATGCTGCCCTCGGCCAGGACCTTGCCCTGATGCAGCACCGTGACCTTATGGGCGATGCTCTTGACGAATTCCATGTCGTGTTCGATCACCAGCACCGAGCGGCCCTGGCTGATGCGCTTGAGCAGTTCCGCAGTCTGTACGCGCTCGTTGACGCTCATCCCTGCGACCGGTTCATCGAGCATCAACAGGTCAGGGTTCTGCATCAGCAGCATGCCGATCTCCAGCCACTGCTTCTGGCCGTGGGACAGCAGGTCGGCCTGCTGCTGCAACAGCTCGCCGAGAAAGATCTCCCGCGCCACCTCTTCAACCCGGGCAATCACTGCGGCACTGCGCTTGAAGAACAACGCGCCAAACACCTTGCGCCCGGCCGGGTAGGACATCTCCAGGTTCTCGAACACCGTGAGGTTTTCGTAGATCGACGGGTTCTGGAATTTGCGCCCGACACCGGCACGGACGATGTTGTACTCGCGCATCTTGGTCAGTTCCTTTCCATCGAACTGGATGCTGCCGCTGGTGGCGCGGGTCTTGCCGCAGATCAGGTCGAGCACCGTGGTCTTGCCTGCGCCGTTGGGCCCGATCACCACCCGCACTTCATTGCGGTCTATATACAGGTTGAGGTTGTCCACGGCCTTGAAACCGTCGAAGGACACCGTCAGCCCCTCGATAACCAGCACCGGCTTGTTCATCTGAAAACCTACGGCGGTCATGGCTGCGTCTCCAGCGAAGGGCGTTCAGAAGCAGGGGTCGGCGGTGCAGTGCGCGACGTCTCCGGCAGGGGCGCGGCAACGGCAGCTTGCTGCGGGGTACGCCGCAATAAACGGCCAAGGGTCTGGCGGCCATGGCTGTCCCAGAGTCCGGCCAAACCATTGGGGAAGTACATGACCACGGCAATGAACAGCCCGCCCATCAGGTACAACCACAATTCGGGGAAGGACTCGGAGAAATAGGTCTTGCCGTAGTTCACCAGCAAGGCCCCATACACCGCGCCGAGCAGCGACATGCGCCCGCCGACAGCGGCAAAGATCACCATCTCGATGGATGGCACGATGCCGACGAACGAAGGCGACATGAAGCCCACCTGCAAGGCGAACATGGCGCCGCCTATGGCCGAGAAGGCAGCGGCGATGCAGAACACGAAAATCTTGAAACTGGCCACGTCATAACCGGAGAAGCGCACCCGCTCCTCTTTATCGCGCATCGCCATCAGCAGCCGCCCGAGCTTCGACGCAAGGACGAAACGGCCAATGAAAATGCAGCCGAACAACAAGGCCGCGTTGATGAAGTACAGCAGCAGCTTGGCGCTGTCACTGCGCAGGTCCCAGCCGAGCAGCGTCTTGAGATCGGTGATGCCGTTGACTCCGCCGGTCAGGCCCTGCTGGCCGACGATCAGCACCGTGAGAATCAGCGCGATGGCCTGGCTGACGATAGAGAAATAAACATCCCCCACCCGCCGCTTGAACAGCGCCATGCCAATGATGAAGGCCAGCACTACCGGCACCAGGATCACCGCCAACAGGGTGAAGCTGAAACTGTGGAACGGTACCCAGAGCCACGGCAGTTCGGTGATCTGGTTCCAGTCCATGAAATCCGGAATGCCCGGCGTCGACTGGATTTTGGTGCTCTGCGGGTCGGAGGCTTCGAGCTTGAGAAACATCGCCATGCAGTAGCCGCCGACGCCGAAGAACACCCCTTGCCCGAGGCTGAGAATGCCGCCATAGCCCCAACACAGCACCAGGCCGACAGCGACGAAGGCATAGGTCAGGTACTTGCCCACCATGTTCAAGCGAAAGGCATCCAGGGTCAGCGGGAAGACCACGAGAATCAGCAGCGCCAACAGGGCCACGCCCAGCAGGTTCTGCTTGCCCGCCAGCATCTTGTCTAAAAGCTTCATTGGCTCGCCTCTACTTGCGCACTTTGATGGAGAACAACCCTTGAGGGCGCAACATCAGGATCAGAATCACCCCGGACAGGGTCAGCACCTTGGCCATCGAACCACTGAGGAAGAACTCCGAGATCGATTGGGTCTGGGCAATGACGAACGCCGACGCAATAGTGCCGAACAGGCTTTGTGCGCCGCCGAAGACCACCACCAGGAAGGTGTCGACTATGTACTGCGAGCCCGCGGTGGGCCCGGTGGAGCCAATGGTGGTAAAGGCCGCGCCGGCCACCCCCGCGACTCCACAACCGAGGGCAAAGGTCATGCGGTCGACCTTGCGCGTGTTGATGCCCACGGCACGGCTCATCAGCCGGTTTTGCACCGTGGCCCGCACTTGCAGGCCCCAGCGTGAGCGGTAGAGCAAGAGAAAAATGGCCGCGGTGAGCAGCAGGGTCAGGGCCATCATGAACAGGCCGTTGCGCGGGATCTCGATGGACTCGGTGAAGTTGAACGAACCCATCAGCCACTCCGGCGGCGTGGCGCTGACTTCACGGGCGCCGAACACCGAACGGAAGGTCTGTTGCATCACTAGGGACAGCCCCCAGGTCGCCAGCAATGTGTCCAACGGACGCTTGTAGAGCCGACTGATCATCGCCCACTCCACCAGCCAGCCGATGGCCCCGGCCACCAGAAACGACAGGGCGATGGCGATGAAAAAATAATAGGGTTGAAACCACGGGGCGAAATGACTGGTCAGGCTCGAACAGACATAGGTGGTGTAGGCGCCGATCGTGAGGAACTCGCCGTGGGCCATGTTGATGACCCCCATCTGGCCGAAAATGATCGCCAGCCCCAATGCCATCAACAGCAGCACACAGAACACGGACAAGCCGTTGAACCCCTGCATCGCCGCGATGGCACCAAATTCCGATAGCCATTCCATGATGATGGACTCCTGCTTGGAGGAAGGATGTGGAAAAACGCTGGAGCTCCATCGCCGGCAAGCCAGCTCCCACAGAGTGTTGGAGTCGGCCTGCCGCGATGGCCCAGACCTTACTGATAGCCTTTAGGGAACGGATTCGGCTCGATCAGATCGGACTCGTACACCACTTTGAACTGGCCATCGGGCTGCACTTCACCGATGCGGGTCTTGCTCCACAGGTGATGGTTTTCATGCACTTTGACGTAGCCTTCAGGCGCGGTTTTCAACTCGAGGCCCGGCGAGGCTGCAACCACTTTGTCGACATCGAAGCTGCCGGCTTTTTCCACCGCAGCCTTCCACAACCATGGGCCCAGGTACGCGGCCTGGGTCACGTCGCCGATCACCGAATCCTTGCCGTACTTGGCCTTGAAAGCGTCGACGAAGGCTTTGTTGTTGGGGTTGTCCAGGCTCTGGAAGTACTTCATCGAGGCATAGAAACCGGCCATGTTCTCGCCGCCGATGCCCAGCAACTCATCTTCGGTGACCGAGAGCGTGAGCAAGGTCTGCTTGGCCGAATTGACACCCGCCGCATTGAGTTGTTTGTAGAAGGCCACGTTGGAGCCACCCACCACTGCCGCGAACACCACGTCGGGCTTCTTCAACTTGACTTTGTTGATCAGCGAACCGAACTGGGTGTTCCCGAGCGGGTAATAGTCTTCGCCGACCACGGTGCCGTGCAGCACGTTTTCAATGTGCTTGCGGGCAATCTTCATCGAGGTGCGTGGCCAGATATAGTCCGATCCCACCAGGTAGAAGGTTTTGGCGCCTTTGGTCTTGGCGATCCAGTCGAGGCTGGCGAGGATTTGCTGGGTGGCTTCCTGGCCCGTGTAGATCACGTTCTTCGACTGCTCCAGCCCCTCGTAGAAAGTCGGGTAGTAGAGCAGGCCGTTTTCTTTCTCGAAGATCGGCAGCACAGCCTTGCGCGACGCCGAGGTCCAGCAGCCGAACACCGTGGCCACCTTGTCGTTGACCAGAAGCTTCTTGGCCTTCTCGGCGAAGGTCGGCCAGTCGGAGGCGCCGTCTTCTTGGATCACCTTGATCTGCCGACCGAGGATGCCGCCTGAAGCGTTGATCTGCTCGATGGCCAGGCGTTCGGCCTGGATCGAACCGGTCTCGGAAATCGCCATGGTGCCGGTGGCCGAGTGCAACTGGCCGACCGTGACTTCAGTGGCGGTCACCGCCAGGCCGGTGCTATTGGCCTCGTCGGCCCATACACCCTGGCTGAACACACTGGCAGCCAATAGCGACAGGGCCGCCGCCCCCAGCGCCAGGCGGCGCGGCAACAGGTCTTTGGTCCGGATCAATCGTGGTTCCATGCTGCTACTCCTCTGCGGTGACGCTGACAGCTCGCCTTGGGGCGGCCGGCAACGGTGGTGGCATCAGCATGGCGGCGCGGATCGGCGACGGGTATACGCAGCCTGACGTAAGCGCATACGTCATTTGACGTAGGGAAAAATGCACCAAGGCGGCGCAGGCTATCGCTCCAGGCGCCGCCTGAACGGCACTGCGCGGACACGCGCGCAGGCAACCGTTGGCGCGGCACGACGGCGCGGTGCAGGGCATGAAAATTGCTCGGTTATCCGCCACGGGCACACCCGCCAGGCACGGAGCGCCTTGACCCCAGGAGTCTTTCGCCGTGCTTCCACCTGGCACCCAGCGCATCGCCAAGATCCGTCGCGACTACAACAGCTGGGTCGCCGACGAAACCATGGAAGACTACGCCCTGCGTTACACACCAAAGTCCTTTCGCAGATGGTCGGAGCTGCGCATCGCCAACACCGCCTTGGGCGCGGTGTCGTTCCTGGCCCTGGAGGCGATTGGCGGGGTGCTGGCCCTGAGCTACGGCTTCACCAACACCTTCTGGGCGATCCTCGCCGTGAGCCTGATCATCTTCCTCACCGGCCTGCCCGTCAGCTACTACGCCGCCCGCTACGGCGTCGATATGGACCTGTTGACCCGCGGTGCCGGCTTCGGCTACATCGGCTCGACCATCACCTCACTGATCTACGCCAGCTTCACCTTTCTGTTCTTCGCCCTGGAAGCAGCGATCATGGCCCTGGCCTTGGAGCTGTACTTCCATATCCCATTGGCCTTTGCTTATGTGATCTGCTCTGTGCTGGTGATCCCCCTGGTGGCCTATGGGGTGACCCTGATCAGCCGCCTGCAACTCTGGACCCAGCCGTTGTGGCTGGTGCTGCTGGTGCTGCCCTATCTGTTTGTGCTGCTGAAAAACCCCGAGGCCTTCAGCGACTGGACCAGTTTCCAGGGCCGTGATGCCAGCGGCGACTTCAATCTGCTGGCGTTTTGCGCTGCCTGTACCGTGGCCCTGTCCCTGGTGACGCAGATCGGCGAACAGGTCGACTACCTGCGCTTCCTGCCGGAAAAAACCGCGTCCAACCGCAAGCGCTGGTGGGCCGCCCTGCTCTGCGCCGGCCCCGGCTGGATCCTGCCCGGCGCCCTGAAAATGTTCGCTGGCGCCTTCCTGGCGTTTCTCGCCCTGCAACACGAGATCCCCATCGAGCGCGCTACGGAGCCGACCCAGATGTACCTGGTGGCCTTCGGTTATGTGTTCGCCTCGCCGGAATGGGCCCTGGCGGCCATGGTGCTGTTCGTCTTCGTCTCGCAGATGAAGATCAACCTGACCAACGCCTACGCCGGCTCCCTGGCCTGGTCGAACTTTTTCGCCCGGGTCACCCACAGTCACCCCGGCCGCGTAGTTTGGCTGGTGTTCAATGTGGCGATTGCCCTGATGCTGATGGAGCTGGGGGTATTCGACGTCATTGACCAGGTGCTCGGTCTCTACGCCAACATCGCCATCGCCTGGATCGGCTCGGTGGTCGCCGACCTGGTGATCAACAAACCCTTGGGGTTGTCACCGAAATACATCGAGTTCAAGCGCGCTCACCTCTACGACATCAACCCGGTGGGCGTCGGCTCCATGCTGATTGCCTCGCTGCTGTCGGTCCTCGCCCACTTCGGTCTATTTGGTACGCTGGCCCAGGCCGCCCCGCCCTTCGTCGCCCTCGGCACCTCGCTGGTCATGACCCCGCTGCTGGCCTGGGCCACACGCAGCCGCTATTACATTGCCCGCACTAGCGATCCGCTACTGCTGCAACCGGTGGCACCGAGCACGCTGATCACCTGCGGCCTGTGCAGCAACCCGTTCGAAACCGCCGACATGGCTTTCTGTCCGGCCTACAGCACGCCCATCTGCTCACTTTGCTGTTCGCTGGATGCGCGTTGCGGAGATCGCTGCAAACCTCACGGGCGTCTGTCGGCGCAGTTCGAAGCGCTGTTGCATTGGTTGCTGCCCAATGCAACGGTGCCACGCCTGCACACCCGGCTAGTGCATTACCTGGGCCTGCTGCTCGCTCTGATCCTGATGCTCAGCGGCGCTCTGGCGCTGATCTATGGCCAGGCCTCCCAGGGACTGCCCCATTCGCCGCAAGCCCAGGCGACGCTGTACCAGGCATTTTTCCAGGCCTTCCTGACGCTCTCGGTACTGGCGGCCATCCTCGCCTGGTGGGTCGTTCTGACGCGGGAAAGCCGCCGCGTGGCCCAGGAAGAATCGGACCGCCAGACCCTGCTGCTGATGCAGGAAATCGAAGCCCACCGCTTGACCGACCAGGCCCTGCAAGATGCCAAGGAGGCTTCCGAGGCGGCCAACGCGGCCAAGAGTCGCTACGTCACCGGACTGTCCCACGAACTGCGTACGCCGTTGAACAGCATCCTCGGTTTTACCCAGATCCTGCAGCGCGACGCGGCCATGCCGGAGCAGCATCAGGATGCCCTGGCGACCATCCTGCGCAGCGGTTCGCACCTGCTGTCGCTGATCGACGGCCTGCTCGATGTGGCCAAGATCGAGGCTGGCAAATTGCGCCTGGAGCCGACGGAAATCCCCTTCCCGGAACTGATCCACGATCTGGAGCTGATGTTCACCCCACAAGCCCGGGACAAAGGGTTGCGCTTTCGCCTGGAGCTGATCGGCAAGATGCCGGCGGTGGTGCGAGGTGACGAAAAGCGCGTCCGGCAGATCCTCATCAACCTGTTGGGCAATGCGGTCAACTTCACCGACAGCGGCGAGGTCTGCCTGCGGGTCAGTTACATGCGCGAGACGGCAACCTTCGACATCATCGACACGGGTATCGGCATCGACCCCGAGCACATCGAGCGAATCTTCCAGCCTTTCGAGCGCGGTGATCTGATGCGCCAGGACAAGGGCGTTGGCCTGGGCCTGACCATTACCCGCATGCTCACCTCGCTGATGGGCGGCGAGTTGCAGGTCAAGAGTCAGCAGGACAAGGGCACCTGTTTCCAGGTGCGCCTGTTTCTCTCGCAAGTACGGGTGCCGCAAGCGGTGATCCATGTCGAACACGACATCATCGGCTACCAGGGGCCGCGGCGTCTGGTGCTGGTAGTGGACGACCATGTGGACCATCGCAAGGTCCTCAGCGGCATGCTTACGCCCCTGGGCTTTGAAGTGGTCCAGGCCAGCAACGGCCAGGAAGCGATTCGCCAGGTCGCCCTGCTGGGGCCGGACCTGATTCTCATGGACCTGTCGATGCCGACGATGGATGGCTGGGAAACCAGCCGGCTGATTCGCCGCAATGCGTTGTCCACGGCACCGATCATCGTGATATCGGCCAATGCCTTTAACGACGAGCGCGAGCGCAGCCTGGCCAGTGTCTGCAACGACTACCTTGCCAAGCCGGTACACACCCCGGAGCTGCTTGAGCGGATCCAGAAACAGCTCGACCTGCACTGGCTGCGCCGCGAAAAACCAGCCCCTGCGACATTCCCCGAACCGGGGATATTGCCCTCACAGCCTGACCTCATCGCCCTCGGCGAACTCAGCGCCATCGGCTACGTACGCGGTCTGCACGAAAAACTCGACGCCATCCAGGCCGAGACGCCGGCCACCGCCCCTTTCATCAGTTCGCTACGCAAGCTGCTGAAAAATTTTCGCCTGGACGAAATCAACCGCGCCCTCAAGGAGGCAGAAGATGAATGCACTGACCACAGTCGCTGAACCCGGTGTCGTGTTGATTGTGGACGACACCCCGGACAACCTCGCCATGCTCTCCGACGCCCTCAACGATGCCGGCTACATGGTGTTGGTGGCCCTCGACGGGCTCAGCGCCCTGAACCGCATCGAACGCCGGCGTCCAGACCTGATTCTGCTGGATGCGATGATGCCGGGCCTGGACGGCTTCGAGACCTGCCGGCGGATCAAGGAGCAACCGGCCAACGCCGATATTCCGGTGCTGTTCATGACCGCGCTGACGGAAAGCAGGCATGTGGTCCAGGGCTTTGAAGTGGGTGGCAGCGACTACGTGACCAAGCCGATCCAGACCGACGAAGTGCTGGCCCGGGTCGCCGCGCACCTGCGCACCTCGCGCATCCTGCTGTCGGCCCGAGCGGCGTCACAACCAGCCGCGCCGAGCCTGGACGACGAGCCGGCGCACAGGGTGCTGTCGGCACGCTTTCAGCTCACCGGTCGGGAAGTCGAGGTTCTGCGCTGGGTGGCCTGCGGCAAGACCAACCGCGACATCGGCACCATTCTTGATCTGAGCCCACGCACCGTGAACAAACATCTGGAACATGTGTATGTGAAGTTAGGTGTAGAAACACGCACAGCAGCGACCTCGGTGGCCTTGTCGGCCATGACCGACTCTCGCAACAGTACTTCAAGGTGAGCCACGATAACCGGACGTATTGTTGGATGAGCACTGGGGCCGTTTTCGTCCATGACAGAACCTGGAGGATGAAGCAGGAACGTTAGAAACGGCTCTGGATTTTCAGCCCAGCCACCCAGGCAATGCGGGGGTATTTTTTAGACATGAAAAAGCCCAACCTTTTCAGATTGGGCTAAGTCATTGAAAAATATGGTCGGGACGGAGTGATTCGAACACTCGACCCCTAGCACCCCATGCTAGTGCGCTACCGGACTGCGCTACGCCCCGACTAGGCGTGAATCTTGTTCCGCTTCTCAACGGAACGCTCAGGAATATATCGCAAGCTTTTGAAAACTGGAAGTATTTAAAGCAGAAATTTTATTTCTTGAGCACCACCAGCACATCTTCAAGCTCGGCGATCATCTGGCGGATCATTTGTTTGTACTGGGTTGTATCGTCCTTGGCCTCATCACCGGAGAGGCGCAGGCGTGCGCCGCCGATGGTGAACCCCTGATCGTACAGCAGCGCGCGGATCTGCCGGATCATCAGCACGTCTTGTCGCTGATAATACCGGCGGTTTCCGCGGCGCTTGACCGGGTTGAGTTGAGGAAACTCCTGCTCCCAATAGCGCAGCACGTGCGGTTTTACCGCACACAGCTCGCTGACTTCACCAATGGTGAAGTAGCGTTTGCCCGGGATGACGGGTAGTTCGTCGTTATGACTTGGTTCCAGCATAAGCCTCAACTCGGGCCTTCAACTTCTGCCCTGGACGAAAGGTGACCACACGGCGAGCCGTGATCGGGATTTCTTCTCCCGTTTTCGGATTGCGGCCAGGCCGCTGGCGTTTGTCCCGAAGGTCGAAATTGCCGAAACCGGACAATTTGACCTGTTCGTTGTCTTCCAGAGCGTGCCTGATTTCTTCGAAAAACAGTTCGACCAATTCTTTGGCCTCCCGTTTGTTCAGGCCCAGCTCCTCATACAGACGTTCCGCCATCTCAGCTTTCGTCAGAGCCCCCATACGTCACTTCCTTAACGTGGCGTTCAACCTGTTTTCGAGCGAGGTGAGGATATTCTGCGTTGCGGTATTCACCTCATCGTCATTAAGAGTGCGCGATGGATGCTGCCAGGTCAAGCCAACTGCAAGGCTTTTTCTATGCGGATCAATGCCTTTACCCTGATACACGTCAAATAGCCTGAGGTCCGTCAGCCATTCGCCTGCATTTTCACGGATTACCTCCAGCACGGCGCTGGATGCAACGTCACGGTCGGCCAGCAACGCAAGGTCACGACGCACTTCAGGAAAGCGCGATAACTCCTGGAATTTCGGCATTTTCCCTTGGGCCACTTCGGCCAGCACCAGCTCGAAAACGAAGACTGGACGATCGAGGCCCAGGGTTTTCGACAGTTCCGGGTGGATGGCGCCGACATAGCCGACTTCACGCCCGTCTCGCTCGATGCGTGCGGTCTGCCCTGGGTGCAGCGCCGGGTGCTTGCCTGGTACGAAAGTGAATGCGTCGAGCGCGCCGGCGAAGCCCAGCACCGCTTCCACGTCAGCCTTGACGTCGAAGAAATCGACGACATCGCGACCTTGCGCCCAGCCTTCCGGCAAGCGACTGCCGCAGACGACACCAGCCAGCATCGGCTCTTGCTTCAAGCCGTCCAGTTGACCGACGAAGCGTAGACCGCTTTCGAACAGACGCACGCGATCCTGCTGGCGGTTGAGGTTGTGCTGCAGCGACTTGACCAGGCCCGGCCACAAGGACGAGCGCATGGCCGCCATGTCGTTGGAGATCGGGTTGGCCAGCAACAGCGGCTCGACACCGGGGCTGAACAGCTCGAACTGGCGTGGATCGATGAAGCTGTAGGTGATCGCTTCCTGATAACCACGGGCCACCAGCAGGCGACGCAGTTCCGGCAGATCGCTGCGGGCTTCGGCCTTGGCTTGCGGGGCCAGGCGCGCTTGCGGGTAGCGAACCGGCAGACGGTTGTAACCGTACAGGCGGGCCAGTTCTTCGATCAGGTCGACTTCCAGGCTGATATCGAAGCGATGGCTTGGCACTTCGACGCGCCACTGCCCTGCCCCATCGGCGCTGATGTTCAGGCCGAGGGCGCTGAGCAGGCGTTCGACTTCGGCCGGGGCCATTTCCATGCCCAGCATCTGGGTGATGCGCTGGGCACGCAGGGTGACCGGTGCAATCTTCGGCAGGTGCTGTTCGCTGACGGTTTCGATGATCGGGCCGGCTTCGCCACCGGTGATCTCCAGCAGCAGGCCGGTGGCGCGCTCCATGGCTTCACGGGCCAGTTGCCAATCCACGCCACGCTCGTAGCGGTGCGAGGCGTCGGTGTGCAGGCCATAGGAACGCGCCTTGCCAGCGACGGCGATCTGGTCGAAGAACGCGCTTTCCAGGAATACATCGCGGGTCGTGGCGGATACACCACTGTGTTCGCCGCCCATTACGCCAGCAATCGCCAAGGCGCGGGTGTGGTCGGCAATCACCAGGGTGTCGCTGCGCAGGGTCACTTCCTGGCCGTCGAGCAGCACCAGCTTTTCACCCTCTTCAGCCATGCGCACGCGGATGCCGCCGTTGATTTCGGCGAGATCGAACGCATGCAGCGGTTGACCCAGCTCCAGCATCACATAGTTGGTGATGTCGACGGCGGCGTCGATGCTGCGCACGTCGGCGCGACGCAGGCGCTCGACCATCCACAGCGGTGTTGGCTTGGACAGGTCGACGTTACGGATCACACGGCCCAGGTAACGCGGGCATGCCGCCGGCGCCAGGACGTCAATCGAACGCACTTCGTCATGCACCGCCGGCACGGTCGCGACCACCGGACGCGTCACGGGGGCGGCATACAGCGCACCGACTTCGCGGGCCAGACCGGCCAGGGACAGGCAGTCGCCACGGTTCGGCGTCAGGTCGACCTCGATGCTCGCATCGTCCAGGCCCAGGTACTCACGGATGTCCTGGCCCACCGGCGCATCAACCGGCAGTTCCATCAGGCCATCGTTGCCTTCGCCGATCTGCAGTTCGGCCTGGGAACACAGCATGCCGTTGGACTCGACGCCACGCAGCTTGGCTTTCTTGATCTTGAAGTCGCCCGGCAGCTCGGCACCGATCATGGCGAACGGGATCTTCAGGCCTGGACGCACGTTAGGTGCGCCGCAGACTACCTGGAAGGTTTCCGCGCCATTGCTGACCTGGCAAACCCGCAATTTGTCAGCGTCCGGGTGCTGCTCGGTGCTCAACACCTCGCCCACCACCACGCCACTGAATTCGCCGGCGGCCGGCGTGACGCTATCGACCTCAAGACCGGCCATCGACAGGCGAGCAACCAGCTCGTCCCGACTTACCTGCGGGCTTACCCAGCCGCGCAGCCATTGTTCACTGAATTTCATCCTGTTCTCCTAATAAATTCGTTACCACGACCTAGCGAAATTGCGCAAGGAACCGCAAGTCGTTGTCGAAGAACAGGCGCAAGTCATTCACACCGTAACGCAGCATGGCCAGGCGCTCGACGCCCATGCCGAAAGCAAAGCCCGAGAATTCTTCCGGATCGATCCCGGACATACGCAGCACGTTCGGGTGAACCATGCCGCAGCCCATGACTTCCAGCCAGCCAGTCTGCTTGCAGACGCGGCAGCCTTTGCCGCTGCACATCACGCATTCCATGTCGACTTCAGCGGAGGGCTCGGTGAACGGGAAGTACGAAGGGCGGAAACGCACCGCCAGTTCTTTTTCGAAGAACACCCGCAGGAACTCTTCGATCGTGCCTTTCAGGTCGGCGAAATTGATGTCGCGATCAACCAGCAGGCCTTCGACCTGGTGGAACATCGGCGAGTGGGTGATATCGGAGTCGCTGCGGTACACACGGCCTGGGCAGACGATGCGGATCGGCGGCTGCTGCGATTCCATGGTGCGGACCTGTACCGGCGAGGTATGGGTGCGCAACAGCATGTTCGCATTGAAATAGAAGGTGTCATGCATCGACCGGGCCGGGTGATGGCCTGGGATGTTGAGTGCCTCGAAGTTGTGGTAGTCGTCTTCGACCTCAGGGCCTTCGGCAATGCCGTAGCCGATGTGGGTGAAGAACTGCTCGATGCGTTCCAGGGTCCGGGTCACCGGATGCAAGCCACCGGAAGTCTGGCCACGGCCAGGCAGGGTCACGTCGATGGACTCGGCGGCGAGCTTGGCAGCCAGATCCGCCTCCTCGAACAACGCCTTGCGCGCATTGAGGACTTCTGTGACACGCTCCTTGGCAACGTTGATCAGCGCACCGACCTGCGGACGCTCTTCGGCTGGCAGGTTCCCCAGGGTCTTCATCACCTGAGTCAACTCGCCCTTCTTGCCAAGGTAGTGAACCCGGATTTGCTCCAGGGCATTGATATCTTCAGCGCTTTGCACAGCCTCTAGTGCTTGAGCGACCAGCGCGTCCAGGTTTTCCATGTACAGACTCCAGATACAAAATAGGGGAAGAGCTTTAAGGCTCTTCCCCTATTTATGACGTTTGGCACCTGGGCCCACAGAGGTGGGCCCGGGTGACTGCCGGGGGTACTTAAGCCAAGGTGGCTTTAGCTTTCTCGACAATCGCAGCAAACGCCGCTTTTTCGTTCACTGCCAGATCAGCCAGAACCTTACGGTCGATCTCGATGGACGCTTTTTTCAGGCCAGCGATGAAACGGCTGTAGGACAGACCGTTAACACGAGCACCAGCGTTGATACGAGCGATCCACAGAGCGCGGAACTGACGTTTTTTCTGACGACGGTCACGGTAGGCGTATTGGCCTGCCTTGATTACCGCTTGCTTGGCAACACGGAATACGCGGGAGCGCGCGCCGTAGTAGCCTTTAGCAAGTTTCAGAATTTTTTTGTGACGCTTACGGGCAATGACGCCACGCTTTACACGAGCCATGAGTTACTTCCTCTATTCTTGATCCAAAAATTAACGAAGGCGCAGCATGCGCTCGACTTTTGCCACGTCAGACGGATGCAGCAAGCTGCTACCGCGCAGTTGACGCTTACGCTTGGTCGACATTTTGGTCAGGATGTGGCTCTTGAAAGCGTGCTTGTGCTTGATACCGTTAGCAGTTTTCAGAAACCGCTTAGCAGCACCACTTTTGGTTTTCATCTTTGGCATGTTCGGATACTCCGCATTCAGTTGATAAACATAATCGCAAGGCCTGCCGTGCCCTGGTGATTACTTCTTCTTTTTCGGGGCGATGACCATGATCAGCTGGCGTCCTTCCATCTTAGGATGCTGTTCGACCGAACCGTACTCGAGCAGGTCTTGTTCAACCCGCTTGAGGAGTTCCATCCCCAGCTCCTGGTGGGCCATCTCACGGCCGCGGAATCGCAAGGATACCTTGGCCCTGTCCCCATCACTCAGGAAACGTACCAGGTTGCGCAGTTTTACCTGGTAATCCCCTTCCTCCGTCCCTGGACGAAACTTGATTTCTTTTACCTGAATCTGCTTCTGGTTTTTCTTCGCCGCGGCAATCTGCTTCTTCTTCTCGAAGATCGACTTGCCGTAGTCCATCACCCGGCAAACCGGTGGGACTGCGTCCGCGGAAATTTCTACCAGATCAAGCTTTGCTTCTTCAGCAATACGAAGCGCTTCATCAATCGAGACGATGCCAATCTGCTCGCCGTCAGCGCCAATTAACCGAACCTCGCGTGCCGAGATATTCTCGTTGATCGGGGCTTTCGGTGCAGCTCGTTTATCTTGTCTCATTTCACGCTTAATAATAATTACTCCAAATCTGGGCGACCACGCCGGGAAACCGCTTGCGCGAGGAACTCAGCGAATTCGGCGACGGGCATCGAGCCCAGGTCAGCACCTTCACGAGTACGCACAGCGACAGTCTGCATCTCGACCTCCCGATCTCCAATAACCAAGAGAAAGGGAACCTTGAGCAAAGTATGCTCGCGGATTTTAAAGCCGATCTTTTCATTTCTCAAGTCGGACTTGGCACGAAATCCGCTTTGGTTGAGAGTTTTTTCGACTTCAGCGGCAAAATCTGCCTGTTTATCAGTGATATTCATGATCACTGCCTGGGTCGGCGCCAGCCACGCAGGGAACGCGCCCTCGTAGTGTTCGATCAGAATCCCGACGAAACGCTCGAACGAACCGAGGATCGCGCGGTGAAGCATGACCGGGTGCTTGCGGCTGTTGTCTTCGGACACGTATTCGGCGCCCAGACGGATCGGCAGGTTAAAATCGAGCTGCAGGGTACCACACTGCCAGACGCGACCGAGGCAATCTTTCAGCGAGAACTCGATCTTCGGACCGTAGAAGGCCCCCTCGCCCGGCTGCAGGTCATACGCAAGGCCCGCGCTATCGAGGGCGGCGGCCAGGGCCGCTTCGGCGCGATCCCACAGCTCGTCGGAGCCGACGCGTTTTTCCGGACGAGTGGACAGCTTCATCTCGACTTCGGTGAAGCCGAAGTCCCGGTAGACGTCCATGGTCAGCTTGATGAAAGCGGCGGATTCGGCCTGCATCTGCTCTTCGGTGCAGAAGATGTGGGCATCGTCCTGGGTAAACGCACGCACGCGCATGATGCCGTGCAGCGCACCCGACGGCTCGTTGCGGTGGCAGGCACCGAACTCGGCCAGGCGCATCGGCAGCTCGCGGTAGCTTTTCAGGCCCTGGTTGAACACCTGCACGTGGCACGGGCAGTTCATCGGCTTGATGGCGTAGTCGCGGTTTTCCGACTGAGTGGTGAACATGTTGTCGGCGTAGTTGGCCCAGTGCCCGGATTTCTCCCACAGGCTGCGGTCGACCACTTGTGGCGTCTTGATCTCCAGGTAGCCGTTCTCACGCTGGACCTGGCGCATGTACTGCTCGAGCACCTGGTACAGGGTCCAGCCGTTCGGGTGCCAGAACACCATGCCCGGGGACTCTTCCTGGGTATGGAACAGGCCCAGGCGCTTGCCGATCTTGCGGTGATCGCGCTTCTCGGCTTCTTCGATGCGCTGGATGTAGGCCGCCAGCTGCTTCTTGTCCGCCCAGGCAGTGCCGTAGACGCGCTGCAACTGCTCGTTCTTCGCATCGCCACGCCAGTAGGCGCCGGACAGTTTGGTCAGCTTGAAGGACTTGAGGAAACGCGTGTTCGGCACGTGCGGACCGCGGCACATGTCGACGTATTCTTCGTGGTAGTACAGGCCCATGGCCTGCTCGTCCGGCATGTCTTCCACCAGACGCAGCTTGTAGTCCTCGCCACGGGCCTTGAAAACTTCGATGACTTCGGCGCGAGGGGTGACTTTCTTGATGACGTCGTAATCTTTCTCGATCAGCTGCTGCATGCGCTGTTCGATGGCGGCCATGTCGTCCGGCGTGAAAGGACGTTCGAAGGCGATGTCGTAATAGAAGCCTTCGTCGATGACCGGCCCGATGACCATCTTCGCGCTCGGGTACAGTTGCTTGACCGCGTGGCCAACCAAGTGCGCGCAGGAGTGGCGAATGATCTCCAGCCCCTCTTCATCCTTGGGCGTGATGATTTGCAGCGTGGCGTCGCTGTCGATGACGTCACTGGCGTCGACCAGTTTGCCGTTGACCTTGCCGGCCAGGGTGGCCTTGGCCAGGCCCGCGCCGATGGATGCGGCGACCTCGGCTACGGAAACCGGGTGATCGAATGAACGTTGACTGCCGTCGGGAAGAGTAATAGTTGGCATGGCGCCTCCTCTCCTAGTGGTGACCCCTACCAAAGGTCACGTGGGTTGGGATGAGCCAGTACAAGATCCAGTCCAGGCCATTCAATGACGAACGCCTGCCTTACAGCGGCAGGAGCCTTGCGGCCAACCGGGAAAACCGAACCAGAGTGACTGGGATTCAAATCGGGGTTATTCGGACTCTTTGCCACCGGGACGAACGAGCATCCACAGCCTGGAAATAGCCGAGCCCGGCATGCTAGCACAGATGAACGGTCGTCGATGCACAAGGCTGTCGCAGGAAGGCAAATCGTCTGCTTTTATGCCAGAGTGCTGAACTTGATCGGCCCTAGAGCCCTCGAATCACAGAACATCGACCCACAAGGAGCATCCCCGCATGCGTCTCAATACCCTGTTCGCCGTAGTCGCCCCCATTGTTCTGCTGCTGCCGTTGAGTGCCCACGCCGACTGGCCGAAGGGCGAGCGGGATAAATACATGGCCCAGTGCACCCAGGCCGCTACCCCGCAGATTGGCGCGGCGGCGGCGAAATCCCACTGCGCCTGTGGCGCCGACGCCATCAAGTCCTACCCGGCCTCGGACATCCAGGCGCTAATGGACAACAAGGCCACCCCGGAGCTTCAACAAAAAGCACTGGGCCAGATTGCAAAATGCAAGGCCACTGACAAGCCGAAAAAGTAAGGAAACAGGTCTTCCAGATAGACGCCACAAGGCTTAAAAACATTGATTTCAGGCTTTTTGGGACGATTTATTCAGGTTTTACAGCTTTTTTTATCGTCTTTACTTTCGGCTAAAAGCCTTTAAAACCGGGCCTTTCAGCGGGTAAAGGCGATAAAGTAAACACGACTGATTGGCAAACAACGCCTGCGGGGGGCTCCCAAATCGAACATTTCGACTATGATACCCGGGTGTGCCCAGTTGGCCTGAGCAGCACAGTACACTGAAAATATATGTTTCTTGGAGATACACCATGTCTAATCGCCAAACCGGCACCGTTAAATGGTTCAACGATGAAAAAGGCTTCGGCTTCATCACTCCTCAAGGTGGCGGTGACGACCTGTTCGTACACTTCAAAGCTATCGAAAGCGACGGTTTCAAAAGCCTGAAAGAAGGCCAGACCGTTTCCTTCGTGGCTGAGAAAGGCCAAAAGGGTATGCAAGCTGCACAGGTTCGCCCAGAGTAATTTCTCGGCGCACAAAAAAACCCCGTCCATGTGACGGGGTTTTTTATGGGCGATTGAAAACCATCAATCAGCCACAGTTCACCCGGTTGATCACCAGGTTGGCATCGGTATTGAGGTTCAGGCGATC
Source organism: Pseudomonas sp. FW305-28 (assembly GCF_017351395.1). Lineage (NCBI taxonomy): Bacteria > Pseudomonadati > Pseudomonadota > Gammaproteobacteria > Pseudomonadales > Pseudomonadaceae > Pseudomonas > Pseudomonas sp. FW305-28. The sequence continues at coordinate 10,854 of NZ_JACNDD010000081.1, read as the reverse complement.
GGAGCGGTACTCGAGCGTGACCATGTCGTTGGGCTTGAGGATCCGGGCATTCTGCGCGCCAGCACGGGTACGGGCCTGCTCCAGCAGCTGTGGCGAGGCCTTCTTGCCAATGGCGAACTCGGCGGCCTTTGCTTCGCAGCGGCTGTGACCGGTCTCGGCCGCCACAGGTTCGGGGGTCGATTCAGAGGTGCTGCTGCAACCGCTCAAGAACATGGCGGCCAGCAAAGTACTCAATGACGCGAGCTTCCAAGGCATGAAGCCTCCTTTTTTCGATGAATAAACAGAGAACGTGCGACAGCCCAAACGGCGCTTGGTTTCAACACCGCAGGCATCAGCCTGGGGAAAGCTGGCAGTTTGCCTGAGCCCGCTCCCGCTGTTCAGGCCTGAATCGTGACTGGATATGAACGCGGCTCAATAAACATCAATGTAATCGAAGGGCGGATTGGGCCAGTTGTCCTTCAGCGCGTTGTAGATCTGCATGACCCAGACCTCGTCGCTGGCAGCGACCCGGCCGACGTACCCCGAACCCTTCGCCCAAGTTTCGAGCCGAAACCGCAAACCCTCGATGTCAACGCCACCGACCACACCCGAGGACAAATAGGCGATGCCGTCCTTGGTCACGCGCAGCTGGGTATGCTCGTCGTCACTGGCCGAGGCCAGCAATTGACGAACCGCCTCGACGGTCAGGCCATCAGGAGCGTTCAAATCTATCTGCACGGCGAAGCTCCTTTGAAAAATAAAGGAACAAGTGTCGCACAGCCCTCCCCCAATGCCTAAGTCGCAGTGCCAAATCCCGGGCAAAAATGTTTAACTCAGCCTACAGACCTCCAACTCGCGAGCCCGACCATGAGCACCGTCAGTATCGAAGCCACCATCAATGCCAAATGGTCGGAGGGCCACAGCTCCTATAGCCCCGGAAGCCCGGAGGAACTGGCAATCATCTGCATAGAGTTGTTGGTGAAAGAGTTGGGGATAGAAGTCGCCCGCAACTTCATCCAGCAGACATTCGAGCGCTACCCGAGCATCGTCGACGCCGTGGATTGAGGCACGCGCCCGCAGGTCCAGCCTGGGGGCGCTATGCCAGGCAGATTACTTCAGGCGCGCCAGGCGCTCGGTCAGCAAGTCAAAGAACCCCTGGGCATCGCCGTTTTCCACCCAGAACGCGTTCTTCGGCGCTTTCAGGCCATCGTACCAGTCGACGATGGTCTGCCCGAACGTCGGGCCCTCGCGACTGTCCACCACGACATTGACCGAACGGCCAGTGAACAATTGCGGCTTGAGCAGGTAGGCAATCACGGTCGCATCATGCACCGGCCCGCCCGTCATGCCGTAGTGCTCCATGTCGCCCTTGACGTATTCGTTGAGGATATCGCCCACCAGCTTGCTGGCATTGTTGTTCAGCGCCGCGATCTGCTTCAGGCGCGCCTCGCTGGTGAGAATCTTGTGGGTCACGTCCAACGGCAGGTAGGTCAGCTTCACGCCGCTCTTGGCCACCACCTCGGCCGCCTGCGGATCGGCGAACAGATTGAACTCGGCCACCGGGGTGATATTGCCGCCGTTGAAGTGCGCACCGCCCATGATCACCACTTCCTTGATGCCCTGGACAATGTCCGGTTCCTGGACCAACGCCAGCGCCAGGTTGGTCTGCGGCCCCAGCATGGCAATGGTGATGCTGTGGGGCTTGGCCGCCTTCAGCGTGTCGATCAGGTAGTTGACGGCATTGCCTTCGGCGAGCCCCTTCTTCGGCTCGTGCACCGTGACACCCGACAGGCCTTCCTTGCCATGGATGTTTTCTGCGTAGATGGGCGTGCGCATCAAGGGTTTCGGCGCACCGGCGTAGACCGGCACGTCTTCGCGCCCCGCCCATTCACGGGCCAGGCGAGCGTTGCGCGAGGTCTTGTCCAGGCGCACGTTGCCGGCGACGGTGGTCAGCGCACGAATATGCAGTTCCTCGGGCGACGCCAGGGCGAACAGCAGCGCCACCACGTCGTCGGCGCCTGGGTCGGTGTCGATGATCAGGTCGATCTTTTCCGCCGCCTGGGCGCTCGTTGCAGTGATCAATGACAAAAGCAGCAGACTCCGGATCAGTTGATGCATTTTCTCAGCATAGCGGTGCATGGCGCACTCCTTGTGCAGGGTTGAACAGGGTTAGAACGTCACTCCAGCGACCAGCACGATATTGCAGTACGGCGAGCATTCGCCTGTGCGAATGATCGCCCGTGCCTGTCGGCTGATGACCTTGAATTGCTCATGGCTGACCAACGCCCGCTCACCCAACGCCCCCTCGGCATTCAGCGTCTCCAGGGTTGCCAGGGCCAACGGCTGCTTGTCGAGGATCTCCTCGGCCAGGACATGGCTTTCCACCTGCATTTCGCTGAGCACCACCTTCAAGGTGCTGACGAAGTCAGGAATGCCATGGGTCAGGGCCAGGTCGATCAATTCGACCTGGGGCGGCACGGGCAGGCCGGCATCCCCGATGACCACCTTGTCGCCATGGCCGAGGGAAGCGATCAGTCGGGACAGTGCCACATTCAATAACGGCGTCTTTTTCATGATTTGAAAGCCTGTACTTCCAGCAACGTGGGGATTGAAGGTTGCGCGCCGGCGCGGGTGACCGACAGCGCGGCGGCGACCTGGCCGAAACGAATCGCATCGACCTCGCTTTTGCCGCTGGCCAAGGCTGCCGCGAAGCCGCCGACAAAGGTATCCCCGGCGGCCGTGGTATCCACGGCCTTGACCCTCGGGGCCGGGAAATGCTCGAAGCTGGCGCCGTTGGCGAACATCAGCCCCTGGGCCCCCAGGGTGACGATCACCTTGCCGGCACCGGCGGCGATCAAATGCGCTGCGGCGGCCTCTGCGGTTTCCAGGGAATCCACCGCCAGCCCGCTCAGCACCGCGGCTTCGCTTTCATTGGGAATCAGATAGTCGATGCAGGCGTACCAGTCGGCGGGCAACGTATGGGAAGCCGGTGCAGGGTTGAGGATGACGATTTTGCCCAACTCACGTCCGCGCTTGAGGGCATGGCCGACGGTGGCATCCGGCACTTCGAGCTGGCAGACGATGACATCGGCGCTTTGCAGCACGTCATCGACACCGTCCAGGACCTCGGCGGTGAGCGCACCGTTGGCACCGGCGACGATAACGATCGCATTCTGGCTGTTGTCGTCGACGACAATCAGCGCCACGCCACTGGAGCCCTCCTCCACGCGGACCGCCTGGCAGTCGATGCCCTCGGCCAGCAATGCGCCGCGCAATTGCTCGCCATAGGCATCGTCGCCCACGCAGCCGACCATCCACACCTGCGCCCCCAGGCGCGCGGCGGCTACCGCCTGGTTGGCGCCCTTGCCACCCGGAATGGTGGCGAACGACTCGCCGATCAGTGTTTCACCGCCACGGGGCAAGCGCGGCGCCCGGGTCACCAGGTCCATGTTCAGACTGCCTATCACCACTACTTTTGCTGGCATACATCACTACTCATCAATTCGGTTCAGCGGTATTGGGCGAATGTACCGGACAGCGGTGCAGTCGACTCTCGCAAGACAATACTCGGCGTCACGATCCGCTGGTCGGTGGCAAGGCCCGGCGTAGCGATACGCCGCAGCAGCACTTCGGCCGCCATCTCCCCGAGCTGCAGGATCGACTGCCCCACCGTGGTCAACGCCGGGTAGACATAGCGGCTCATCTGGATGTCATCGAAACCGATGACCGACAGTTCGCTGGGCACGCGCACATTGCGTTCAGCCGCGGCGCGCAGCACACCGATGCCGATCATGTCGTTGGCCGCGAAGATCGCGCTGGGCGGCAGCTGTTCAAGCAGTTGCGCAGCGGCGCGGTAACCGTCGGTACTGGTGAAATCGCTCTCGAGCATGCGCTCGACGGGCAGCTCGATCCCGGCCTCTTTCAGCGCCCGGCAGTAACCGGCCAGGCGCATCTGCGCCACGCTGGTATCGGCCGGGCCGCCGATGAAGGCGATGTCGTGGTGACCCAACTCCAGCAGGTGCCGGGTCGCCAGGTAGGCGCCGTATTCATGATCGATGCGCACCAGGTCCGCGTCGACGCCCTCGAGCCCGCGGTCGACGATCACCATGGGCGTGCGCACGCTGGCCAGGCCCTCGGCCAGGCCGACATCGCCTCCGGCGGACGCGAAGATCAGGCCATCGATGCGTTTTTCCAGCAGCACCCGCAGGTAGCTGCGTTGCTTGTCCGGGTTGTCGTCGGAGTTGCACAGGATCACGCAATAGCCGTTGCGCTCACAGTAATCCTCGATGCCCCGGGCCAACTCGGCAAAGTAAGGGTTGAGGCTGTTGGGCACCAGCAGGCCGATGGTCGCCGTGGTCTTGGCCTTGAGCGACCGGGCCACGGCGCTGGGCACATAGTCCAGGCGCTCGATGGCCGCCTCGACCTTGAGCCGCACTTCTTCGCTGACCGGCCGCGTCTTGTTCACCACGTGGGACACGGTGGTGTAGGAAATCCCCGCGAGCGCTGCTACATCCTTGATCGTCGCCATGGTTCAACCCCGCCGACTGGCGCGCTGACTGCGATAGGTATCGAGCACGACCGCCACCACGATCACCGCACCGGTGATGATGCGCTTGGTCGGCTCGGTAGCGCCGATCTGCGCCAGACCCGCCGCCAGCACGGAGATGATCAACACGCCAAAGAAGGTACTGATGACCGAGCCTCGCCCACCCATCAGGCTGGTACCGCCGATGACCACCGCAGCGATCACCTGCAGCTCCAGCCCTGAGCCGGCGTTCGGGTCCGCGGCTTCCAGGCGGGAAATCTGGAACAACGCCGCCACGCCGGCCAGCAAGCCCATCAGGCTGAACACCAGGATCTTGTAGGGCTTTGGATTGATGCCGGCCAGGCGCACGGCTTCTTCATTGGTGCCGATGCCGATCAGGTAGCGACCGAACACCGTGCGGGTCAGCACCGCCTGGGCAATGAAGATCACCAGCAAGGCGATGATGAACGAAGGCGAGATACCAAAGGCGATGGGGTTGGACAGCCAGGCGAACGAGTCGCCGATGTAGGCGGTCCGGGAACCGGTCATCTGGTACGCCAGGCCCCGGGCCATTTCCAGCACGCCGAGGGAGACGATGAACGATGGAATCCGCCACGCAACGGTGATCGAACCGGTGACCGTACCCGCCAGCGCTGCCACGGCCATGCCGAGCAAGGCCGACGGCCAGACGCTCCAGCCCCAGCCGAGCACGGCCACGCTGACCGTCGAGGCCGCCAGTGCCAGCACCGAACCCACCGACAGGTCGATGCCGCCGATGATCAGGATGAACGTCATGCCGACCGCCAGCACCATCAGGTCGGGAATCTGGTTGGCCAAGGTGCTGAACGTGTCATAGGACAGGAAATGGCTGCTCAGGGTTGAGAACAGCGCGACCATGGCCAGCAGTGCGCCGGCCAGGCCCAGGTAGGTCCCGAGACCATAGAAGTTGCCACTCGATTTGCCGACGGCAGATGCGGTTTTCATGAAAAATCCCTAGGCGCTGCTTCGTTGAGCAACGCATCACGTTTCTGGTAGCCGGCGAATGCGGCGGCAAGCAAGTCATCCTGGGTCCAGCTGTCGCGCTCGAAGGTGTCGATCAGGCGCCCGGCGGACAGCACGCCGATTCGGTCGCAGATCAACATCAGTTCCCGCAGGTCACTGGACACCACGACCAGCGCCTTGCCCTGGCGAGTCAGCTCGCCGAGCAGCGCATAAATGTCGAATTTGGCGCCGACGTCGATGCCACGGGTCGGCTCGTCGAACAGCATGACCGCGCAATCGCGTTCAAGCCAACGACCGATCACGACCTTCTGCTGGTTGCCGCCCGACAGCTCGGACACCAACTGGGTCGGGCTGGAACTGCGGATGCGCATGGCATCGACCTGGCGCTGCGCCAAGGCCAGTTCGGCGCTGCCGTTGACCAGACCGGCACTGGAAATCTCCGGCATGTTACCCAGGGCAATGTTGGCGGCGATGGACTGCGTCAGCAGCAAGCCTTCGCCCTTGCGGTCTTCGGTGATCAACGCGATGCCATGGGCCACCGCATCGGACGGCGAGCGAATGCTCACCACCCGGGCCGGCGAACCCAGCGCCACCGTGCCGCTGTCGGCCGGATCGGCACCGAAGATCAGCCGCAACAGTTCGGTGCGCCCTGCCCCGATCAGGCCAGAGATACCGAAGATCTCGCCACTGCGGACTTCGAAGGACACGTCGCGGACCTTGTCGGAACGGGTCAGGCCTTTAACGGTCAACGCCGGCGCGCCGATCTGGCGAGGGCCAAGGTCGATATGCTCGCCCAGCTCCCGGCCGACCATCAGGGTCACCAGTTGCTCGCTGTCGTAGTTGGCCATCGGCTCGACGCAGACCAGGTTGCCATCGCGCAGTACCGCAATGCGCTGGGCGACCCGCGCCAGTTCTTCGAGACGATGGGAAATGTAGATGATCGACACGCCACGCGCCTGCAAGCGGGTGATCTGCTCAAAGAGCATTTCGACTTCGCGGGCCGTCAGCATGGCGGTCGGTTCATCGAGAATCAGCACATGGCAATCGCCAATCAGGTTGCGGGCGATCTCGACCATCTGCTGGTGACCGATCCCCAGCTCGCCGACCAGCGTGTCGGGATCGATCGCATCGAGCCCCACCTGGGCCATGGCCTCGATAGCCGCCTTGCGCAATTGCTTGCGACTGATCCAGCCGCCGTGGCTGGGCAGGTTGTCGAGGAACAGGTTTTCAGCCACGGACAGGGTCGGCAGCAGGTTGAGTTCCTGCATCACCATGCGCACGCCCAGCTCTTCAGCCTGGGTCCGGCTGCCAGGACGATAATCCTGCCCCTGAAATTGCATCTGCCCGGTCGTCGGCGTCACCAGCCCGCCGATGATCTTGGACAGGGTGCTTTTGCCGGCGCCATTTTCACCGGTCAGCGCCAGCACTTCACCGCGCATCAACGTCAGGTTGATATCGGCCAGTACCGGCTGGGCATAGGTCTTGCCGATACCGCTGACGCACAGGACAGCGTTCGGGTCGCGAACGGACATAACAAACTCTCCAATGCGCTCGCCCGGATGGGCGAGCACCGTTGTGGCGCCAGGATTACGGCTTGGTCACCAGCTCGACCGGAGTTTCGATAACGCCGTTGGTACCGCTGTCGACTTTTTCGCCCTTGAGCATCTTCAGCGCTGTTTCGATGCCGAACACGGCCTGCTTGGCGGCGAACTGGTCGGCAGTCGCCAGGACACGACCATCCTTGAGCATTGGCTTGATGGCGTTGATGTTGTCGTAGCCGACCACCTGTACTTTGCCGGCCTTGCCCGCCGCGCGCACGGCCGATACGGCACCGACCGCCATGCTGTCGTTGCCGGCCAGCAGTGCCTTGATGTTCGGGTATTCGCTGAGCATCGACGCGGCAACCTGGTTGCCCTTGTTGATTTCCCAGTCGCCGGATTGCAGGGACACGACCTTGACCTGCGCCGCCTCCATCGCATCCTTGAAGCCCGCGGTGCGTGCCTGGGCGTTGGTGGTGGTGGAAACACCTTCGATGATGCCGACTTCGTCACCGGCCTTGAGTTGCTTGGCCAGGTACTCGCCCACCAGCCGCGCGCCCTTGCGGTTGTCAGGGCCTACGAACGGCACGTTGATGTTCTTGCTCTTGACCACGGCCGGATCGAGTTGGTTATCGATGTTGATGACGGTGATGCCGGCATCCACGGCTTTCTTGATCACCGGCACCATGGCCTTGGAGTCCGCTGGCGCGATGATCAGGGCATCGACCTTGGACACGATCATCTGCTCGACGATGCGGATCTGGTTGGCGGTGTCGGTTTCATCCTTGATCCCGTTGGAGATCAGGTCGAAATCGGCGGAGTGTTCCTTCTGATAAGCCTTGGCGCCGTCTTCCATGGTCAGGAAGAATTCGTTGGCCAGGGATTTCATGACCAGGGCAACCTTGGGCTTTTCTGCGGTCTGGGCGAATGCCGAGGAGATAGGCAGCGCAGCGGATGCGGCCGCGAGCATGGCAACAGCGAGAAGGCGTCCAGCGAATGGCAACTTCATGGGTTCACTCCGATCTTATGATTATTGTGAGCAAATCAATGCACGGAACGCCGCGCAAACGTTTGCGTGAAGTGAACTATGGTAAGGCTTCGCAGATTTGTCAACGTTGCGGTTTGACCCGCAACGTCGAAACTCAGACCGTCGTATTGACCACCGAACCCGAACCGCTGCCCTTGGACAACTCCGTGACCAGGTGGCCGGTGACTTCCAGCAAAGCGCCACTGGTATCGGCGATCTGCCCCTGGACTGCCATGACCGCCGAAGTCTTGGCTTCCTCCGTGGCATAGTCGCGCGCCTGTGCAGCGGCCAGTTGCTGTTGCTGCTCCCTGAGCTGCTGCTGAAGCTCTTGCATCCGCTTGAGCAGCACCTGGACCGCCACGCTCTGGGTGCTGCCACCCTCCTGCGCCTGGTCGGTTGCTTCAGCGCCAGCGCCCATGCCCGTGCGGACCTTGCCCGAGGTTTGCGTTGTACCCAGGGCCTCATCGGCGGCCTGGTCTTCTGCCTCGCTCAAAGCCTTCAGGGTGGCGGCGGATTTTCCGCCGATGGTCACCGCTGCCGCATTGGGAAAGCCGATGGAAAACGACATGTCAAAACTCCATGAAGGGGGATTCCTACGAAGGTCATCGCCCGCCGAAGCCGTTTCTTTAGCGCCCACTGAAACCCGTCGATAGCTTCGTCACCCTGAGCGGCAACACCCGTGTACATCAGCCGATAAAAAATTCCTTTTTCCCACACCAAAACGAAAAAAGTGCTGTCAGACGATCTTCTTGAATTTTAAGTAGTTGCGTAAATGCCTACGGTTAAATACTGTATGCCCGTACAGCTTAATAAGGATAATCCTGTGGCCACCCCCTCCGCTGCAACCACCCCCTTAGATTCCTATACACGACTCGGCCTCCGGGTCTCGAAAATCATCAACGCCCCCACCGCGCAAAAAGCCAAGGCCGCCCTGATCTTCCGCCTACCCGACGAGCCGGTGGATGAGTGGGAGCGCCTCCTGGAAGAAATCGACGAGAACGACAACGTGACCCTCGCCTATCGCGACGATGGTGGTGTGCAGGTTTTCTGGGTTGTGCCGAAGGAAGATTGAGCCTGATGAGTGTTCGCTGTTTAGCTTTTTTGCTTGTGTTCATCGCCATGGGCGCACAGGCCGGTGCTCCGCGCACCTTCAACGAAGCCAAGAAAATCGCCTGGAAGCTCTATGCTCCGCAATCCACCGAGTTCTACTGCGGCTGTAAGTACACCGGCAATCGCGTGAACCTGGCCGCCTGCGGTTACGTACCGCGCAAGAATGCCAGCCGTGCTGCCCGCATCGAGTGGGAGCATATTGTCCCGGCCTGGCAGATCGGCCATCAGCGTCAATGCTGGCAAGAAGGCGGTCGCAAGAACTGCACCCGCTATGATCCAGTCTATCAACGGGCCGAGGCCGACCTGCACAACCTGGTGCCGAGCATCGGGGAAGTGAATGGCGATCGCAGCAATTTCAGTTTCGGCTGGCTGCCGGAGCAAAAGGGCCAATACGGCTCATGCCTGACCCAGGTGGATTTCAAGGCCAAGAAGGTCATGCCCCGCCCTTCCATCCGGGGGATGATCGCCCGGACCTATTTCTACATGAGCAAGCAATATGGCCTGCGCCTGTCGAAACAGGACCGGCGCCTGTATGAAGCCTGGGACAAGACCTACCCGGTCGAAAGCTGGGAACGCCAGCGCAACCAGAGCGTGGCGTGCGTCATGGGACGCGGGAACGAGTTCGTGGGACCGGTGGACATGAAGGCCTGCGGTTGACCTCGCATTTGTGAACAGCACAAAACCAACTGTGGGAGCGAGCTTGCTCGCGATAGGGACAGGCCAGTCAACATCAACGTTGGCTGATCCACCGCTATCGCGAGCAAGCTCGCTCCCACAGGTTTTGGGGCTTGGCTGACTTTTTGGACTGCCCGATTATTGAGCGGTCGGGTAATCCACCACCAACGTCTCGATGTTGCGTTTCTTCGCCCGGACCAGGGCGGCCGTGACCTGCTCCTGCTTGGCTTGGGCTTCGGCCTCGGAGCTGAAAGGGCCGACCAAGACGCGCTCCTTGCCGTTCTCCCGCACCACGCTCGACATGAAGCTGTGCTCGATGAGCCAACCGGTCAGGTCGCTGACAGCCTGCGGTGTCTCGCCACGAACCTCGACGGCCCACTGCGGCGCGGCAGCGACGGCCGGTGCGGAGGTGGCGGCGGGTTTCGGCTTCGGTGCTTCGACGTCACGCCCTTCACCGCATCCTGCCAGCACCAATACCGCGATAACCCAAGCCAATTTACGCACAACGTTTCCCCTGGAAGACATGAGGCATGGATTTTAGCACCCGTGCCTCTCAAGATCGCCGCAAACAATGCTCAAAACACGAGAATCCTGCCCGGCGTCTCTGTATAGTCGCACCCTGGGAATTAATGCTGCATCTGCACGTCAGAAAGAGGCACCCACATTGTGACACTTAGCACTAATCTATAAGCAGTACCGACATCTGCACTGTCTGAATCAGGTGCCCTATAAAGCAATCAAGGAGAACACCATGCTGATACTCACCCGCAAAGTCGGTGAAAGCATAAACATTGGTGACGACATCACGATCACCATTCTGGGCGTTAGCGGCCAACAAGTACGGATCGGCATCAACGCCCCGAAAAACGTTGCGGTGCATCGTGAAGAGATCTATCAGCGTATTCAGGCCGGCCTTACCGCCCCTGACAAGCCGCAAACTCCCTGAACATTGCAGCAGTCCGCAGCCAGCCCGTTTGCATCATCGCAATGGCTGGCTA